>JBCBGR010000204.1:0-4967 GCA_038526555.1 Pseudomonadota bacterium | reverse complement strand
GAGCGCATCAAGGTTGACTTGCCGACGCCTGACACACCGGCCAGGACAACGCATTCCTCCGCTGATCACAGTTGAAGGTCTGGAAAAGCACTTTGTGCTCCATACCGCTGGAGGAGTCGAAATCCCGGTTTTTGATCGGCTCGATCTTTCGGTGAATGCGGGGGAATGCGTTGTCCTGGCCGGTGTGTCAGGCGTCGGCAAGTCAACCTTGATGCGCTCCATTTATGGTAATTACCTTCCAACAGGTGGGGGGGTTCTCGTCCAACATGACGACGAGATGATTGACATCACGAAAGCGGAACCCATTACAGTATTGGATATTCGCCGCCGGACATTGGGCTATGTGAGTCAGTTTCTACGCGTTATTCCTCGTATCTCGACATTGGATCTGATCACCCAACCCTTGCTCGATAATGGCATGGACAAAGACGCCGCGGAGGCTCGTGCTACAGAACTCCTGCAAGCGCTTCAGTTGCCCGAAGCCCATTGGCACCTGCCGCCCGCAACGTTCTCCGGTGGGGAACAACAACGGGTCAATATTGCGCGCGGTTTTGCCTGGAGCTACCCGATCTTCTTGCTGGATGAGCCGACAGCATCTTTGGATGCCGATAATCGCGAACGGGTCATTCGCTTGATCCGGCAATCTCTGGATCGCGGAGCTGCCGTGATTGGGATATTCCATGATGAGGCCGTGCGCGAGGCCGTTGCAACACGGTTCTTTGATGTCTCTGATTATGCTGCGAGGGCTGCGTAATGCCCGCACAAACCACGACAACCATCCGGTCACGACGTATTGTTACGCCTGACGGGGTGGTTGATGGAACGGTGACACTCTCAGGCTCAGACATTTACGACGTTCAGCCAGGAAATGGAGTTGGAACGCAAGCTCTGGATTGGGGCGATGATATCCTTATGCCGGGCATGATCGACATTCACACAGACAACCTTGAAAAGCACTTCATGCCACGGGCGGGCACGCAATGGGACGCCGTTGGGGCGGCCTTGGCCCATGACGGACAAATGGCCACAGCCGGTGTGACAACCGTGCTGGACAGTCTGAGCCTGCATGGTCGGAAGAACGGGCTCGATCGAGGCGAAGCGCTTCCCATCATGATGGCGGGCATGGATGAGGCGCGCAAAAACGGCTCTCTGCGTGTCGATCATAAACTTCACCTTCGCTGCGAAGTCTCAAACCCTGGCCTCTATGAGTTACTCGATCCCTTTATGAAGAATCCAAATTTGGCAATGCTGTCCGTTATGGATCACACACCCGGACAGGGACAGAGTGGAACGATGGAGCAGTGGAGAGCCAAGCAAGCTAAAAAAGGCCTAACCGAGGCCGAGATACAAGCACAACTTGATAGTGCGATGGAGTGGCGGGACCTGGACGGTGCTCGTGAGAAACGCAGCGGTGTCGCCCAGCGCGCCCGTGAAAACAGCATTCCACTGGCATCCCACGACGACGCAACGCGAGAAAATATCGAACTCGCGGCCGAACTAGGTTGCACGATTGCAGAGTTCCCGATCAGCCATGAGGCCGCGGAAGCGGCGCGTGATCATGGAATGATTTCTGTCATGGGCGCCCCGAATTTAGTGCGGGGCGGGTCACATAGCGGTAATGCGTCAGCGGGCGATATTATCAATGCTGGCCTTCTTGATGGGCTGTGTTCGGATTACGTCCCACTCTCTATGCTTCGTGCGGCCTTCATGATGACGGAAGAGCCGTTTAATATGGGGCTGAGCCAAGCCGTGGGCTATGTCACTTCGGTTCCCGCACAGATGTCGAAGCTGACGGATCGCGGCGAAGTCAAAACAGGCTTGCGAGCCGATCTTCTTCGCGTTCATCACACGCCAGGAGGCTGGCCTGTCATTCGGGAAGTGTGGAGCATTGGAAATCGGGTCACCTGACCATGAGTCTGGCACCCCGTTATGCCATATATTATGCGCCCCCACTTCAGAGCGCTTTCTGGTCTGCTGCATCAATCTGGCTCGGATGGGATGCCGCGCGGCGGCGGCCTCTCATACAGCCTGATATAAATGGGTTAGCGGATGTTGATCTGGATCGGCTCACAAAGCGTCCCCGTCGGTACGGCTTCCATGCGACATTAAAAGCCCCTTTTGAGCTCACAGATGGTATGCATGAAGATGCGCTCTGCACTGCCGTTAAAGATATAGCGTCGGAACGCGAGCCTTTCGAACTCCCCTTGAAGGTCAGTACGCTTCACGATTTCATCGCTCTTCGACCGGATGGCACGTTTTATGAGCTTCGTGATTTGCATGAAACTTGTGTGCAAGACCTTGAACCTTTTCGGGCTATGTTGGGCGCGGAAGATATTGAAAGGCGACGAAAATCTGGACTCACGCGTCTACAAGATCGTCGCATGTTGGAATGGGGATATCCTTTTATTTTTGAGGATTTTCGGTTCCACATGACTCTGACATGCCGGATACCCGATGCCTATCTACGCGAGACGATTCAATCCGCTCTTGAGACATATTTCGCGCCCTATGTATTGAGTGGTCATCACATTGGCGGGATTGCAATCTTCAAACAAAATACGCGCGAAGACCCTTTTTATGTCCTTAAGCGATTTGACTTTGGGTCAGCACACTCTCAGTCTGGTATGTCCATACTCTCCCAAGCGGCCTCAACCTGATCCACCAAAGTCGTAACAGGATTGAGACTGTTCAGGCGGATGCAAGGGCAGCTTAAATCTCTCATCCAAGCTTCGTGACGTTGACGGCTTCTCCCATTAAAATCTGGGTCTTCATACTGCGCGGCCCATTCCATAAAGGCCATGTAGTGATCATGCGCATGACCGCCCGGCGCAATCGCATTAGCCCCATGACGCTGCGTTTCACGCTCGGCGAGACGGTGCTGACGGGTCTGATCATCCAGCGTCAAAAAGACGACTAACTGATATCTTTCGCGGATATCCTCTCCCCATGAGAGCATACCGCCCGACAGAACCCAATGTGGTCGTGCGACGAAGAGCGCATGCATAAGGGCAACACGCTCTTCAACAGGACGTTTCTGTTTAAACGGGGGATCAGTGGGCAACCAATAGTAATCGTCTATGTCGTGACAGGGGATTGACCATTTCGAGGCCAAAGCGCGTGCGAGTGTTGTTGTCCCACTTCCACTCGCTCCAAAAATATGAACCCGCATGTCGCTTTTCTCAATGCACGAGCGAATTCTAGGTGACTTGCTCAGACTCTTTTTCCACACAATCCGACAGCGTCTGTATTAACAAACGGGTTGCCTCGGCAATCGGACGGTCATTCGAAAAAGAAATAACGTCAACACCCTGGACATCATATTTTGAAGCCCGTTGGACTCTCGCCTCTATGTCCCTATTATTTTCACGTCCACGAGCCTTTAAGCGCGCTCGCAGAATATTGTCTGGTACATGAATCGCCAAGATAATGAGCGGAGAGACGATCTGCCGGGCCTTGTCCAAAATAGATCTGGAAACATTCACAACGACATGACGATTATTTTCCAGATCACCAAGGATGTGCTTCGGAATTCCATAGCATAAACCGTGCGCTTGCCAGTGAAAGGCGTAGCTTCCGCGCTCCACGTTGGTGAGAAACGTCGCTTGGTCGAGAGGGTGGTGTGCTTCCCCTCCTGCGTCGATGGCGCGCGTAATATGGCGGACTGGAAAGACGAACTGGCCTTGTTCCCCTAAACTATCCCGCGCCGCATCAATCAGCGTGTCTTTTCCGGCACCAGAAGGACCGACAACGAGAAAAAGAATGCCGCGTTCAACGGCCATGTCTAGGAATGCTTTTCGACGAAGGCATCCGCGTCAAGCGACCGGAAATCCTCCAGCGCCGCTTCGAGCCGCTCATGGTCCCAATCCCACCACGCAAGGTCTAATAGACCCTTTTGGACAGCTGGGGGAAAACGTTCTCGGATAGGTTTGGTTGGCACACCCCCCACAATCATGAAATCCGGCACATCCTTTGAGACAACAGCGCCTGCACCGATGACGGCGCCTGTTCCGACCTTTACGCCCGCAAGGATCGTCGCGCCGTGTCCAATCCAAACATCATGGCCAATATCAACTTGATCATCACGGCGCCATTGGAAGAAATCCGTGTCGTCCGTTTCGCCCAAATCGTAGGATCGCGCCCGATAGGTAAAGTGATGCTGCGCGGCACGCCAAGTCGGGTGATTTCCCGGATTAATCCGAGTCTGTCGTGCAATAGAGCAGAAATTACCAATGCGCGCATAGACACTCGAACTGTCATTCACGATATAGCTGTATCGCCCAAAGACGGTTTCCTTAAGCATGGTTCGCGCACCCACACGTGTCCAAGGGCCAAGCACACTATCAACAATTGAGCCATCAGGATCAATGTAAGGTTCGGGGCCACCCCGCGTCTCTGACTTCATCATTTTAAGGGCGTCTTCATCGCGATCACCTGGGCGGATAGACGCGATATAACGATCCTCTGCGCCAAGGGGATAATTCGCCAAAATAGAGCTCATGCGGCTGCACTTTCGGAGTCAATTAAAGAACTCGGTTCGACTGAGACTTCGGTCGCTTCCGCTTCAGTCTCGCCATCATAGATCAGAGCGACAGCCTTCTCATCCAGGTCCTCGGGCGAGCCGTCGAAGACAATTCCGCCATCACGCATACCAATAATGCGTCGGCAGTAAGTCCGCGCCATATCCAGCGCGTGAAGATTAACGATGACGGTGATATTGCGTGTCTCGTTGATGGATTTAAGCGTTTGCATGACGGCGTGGGCATTGCGTGGATCGAGGGAGGCGATCGGTTCATCCGCGAGTAGAATATCAGGGGATTGCATCATGGCTTTGGCGATGGCCACGCGCTGCTGCTGCCCTCCAGACAAGGTTCCCGCACGCTGTAACGCCTTCTCTGCCATACCCAATCGGTCCAGCTCAATAATGGCCCGTTCTCGGTCTTTCCGAGGGAATTGCTTGAAGAGGGAGG
>JBCBGR010000203.1:0-5054 GCA_038526555.1 Pseudomonadota bacterium | reverse complement strand
TCACAATCTCTTCGGCCAAACGGGAGAGATGAGTCGCGCAGATCGACGCCGCGGAGATTGTGATCTGGACGAGTGCCCAGATCCGCTTTGTGAATATGACAGATGCGTTCACCACAGGCTCTTCTATTATGCCGCAAAAGCGCAATCCGGACGCGGCCGAACTGGTCCGTGCCAAAGTGGGTCGGATTCTGGGGAGCCTCACGGCGCTGATGGTTGTGATGAAAGGTCTACCGCTCGCCTACTCCAAGGATATGCAGGAAGATAAGGAGCCTGTCTTTGAAGCCTTTGAGGCACTCGAACTGGCCCTTCGCGCGATGGCAGGCATGGTGCTGGACATGGTGCCGAATGAAACCGTGCTCGCGGATGCGGCGGGCGCAGCCTTCTCAACAGCCACGGATCTCGCCGATTGGCTGGTTATGCGGCTCAATATGCCATTTCGGGACGCCCACCATGTAACAGGGCGTATTGTGGCCATGGCAGAAACGCAGGGAAAAACCTTGGATGGACTGTCTCTTGCAGAGATGCAGACCGTGGCGTCAGGTATTACTGAGGATGTTTACTCGGTTTTGAGCCCGCTCGCGTCCGCCCAAAGCCGTGAATCTTATGGGGGAACATCGCCGACTCGCGTGGCAGAGCAAGTAGCGCGTTGGAAAAATCTGATTGAATCCCCATAAAAATTAAAAATCTCTCAGAATTGGCACGGTGATTGCAAAGTTTCGCTCCGAGGGCCCGTATCCATGGTGGATTGGCGGGTCGAGGGAGCAAAGCTATGAAACTCAACAAATCTGTGCCGGTCATGATAGGCCTGCTATCTGTAACCGCGATGCTGGGGGCCTGCTCCATGTCGCAGCCCTATGGTGGGCATCACTCGTCTGGCTGGTCCAGCGGTGGTTCCTACTCTGCTGGCTATTCCGGTTCAGCCTACGCCACGGCGCCAAGCACAAAGACTTACTACGCCCCACGCATTGATGCGGGCTACACAGGTCGTGCGACGACAATCAGCTCATCCGCACCTTACGGCGCTTCAACAACTTACTATGGTGGTGGCTACGGAGCTCACCGTGGTCTTCGTCCGGCTGGTTACACATACGGATCGATTGGTCTGAACATGTATGATGTTGACGCTGAAGAAGCGCTCGGCGTTCAAGGTCGCCTCGGCTATCAGTTCAGCCCATTGCTCGGTGTTGAAGCTGAAGGCTCATACGGCATCACAGATGATGGCGGATTTGATCCAGATTACCAGATCGCAGGCTTTGGTGTTGCCAAGCTGCCTCTAGGACCCCGTCTCTCAGCACACGCTCGTGGCGGTTATCACAACTCTGACCTCGGTGCTGGCGATGATGACGGCTTTGCTTACGGTGCAGGCGCAGAATACCGCCTGAACGCTCGCGACTCACTGCGCTTCGACTACACAAATTACGAAGTTACAGGCGCAAACCTGGATTCAGTCTCACTGGCCTTCCAGCGTCGCTTCTAAGCGTCATAAAAAATACCTAGTCAAAAAGCGCGAGGCTCCCTCGCGCTTTTTTTATGCGTGGACGCTGAGCGTTTGCGCAAAGCCGCACCCTTTTACTCTCCGGTAAGCCTGTTCGTTCATGATCAGCCCATACGTTGTTGGGGCAATTTGAAAGAGAGTGCGCGCAAAACCCATGTGGGGATCGACTCGTCACATCATTACGGGCCTGTTCACAGCGCTCGCTGTGTCTTGCATCGCTATGTCTGCGACTGCGCGCACAACCGTTTATTCCGAAGATTTTGATGGGGATCCGGCCTGTGCCGAGAGTAGTAACCCGTGGACAGATGGTGGTGTTGGCGTCAATCTGTCTGACCAGCAAGCGCAGTCCAGTCCCTGTTCATTAGCTGTTGGCCGGACAACGGGCATATCAGCCACCAGCCCTATCATTGATCTAAGTGCCTGGAGTGCCGTCGACGTTGACGCCTGGGTCTATGAGGACGCCCCGGAAACAGGGGACCGCGTCGACTTTCAATATCAGACCAGCGGGGGCAGCTGGGTCACGTTCGAAACTTACGAGCGCGCGAGCGGTCAGAACAATAATTTTTCCGTGCGTCCCGCTGTCAACGAGGCACTGCCCGCGGCCGCGATCCATGCCAATAGCCGTTTCCGCGTACTCGTTGTTGCAGGCTCTGGCTCCGCAAACGACCGTTGGCTTGTCGATGATTTCACGCTGACCGGAACCGCTTCCGCCGGCCCGCAAACCTTAACTGTCACCAACACGAATGCCAGCGGAGCCGGCTCTCTCCCGCAAGCCATTACCGATGCGAACAATAATCCAGGGCCGGATACAATCGTTTTCAATGTGCCAGGAAGTGGGGAAAGAATCCTTAATTTCAGCGCCGCCGTTACAATTACAGATGACGATCTCACGATTGATGGGACCACGCAAACGGGAACGACGTGTGGGAGCCCATCGTCTGGAACGCCACCTTCTCCGGTCCTTCGGATTGATGGCACAGCGAACGGGACAACAGGCGGAAACTATCACGGGTTTCGGGTTAATGCGGATAATGTGACCATTCGCGGGTTCGCGATGACCAGCTTTGATCGCGCGATCGATATTTTCAGCACGTCCTCAGGCGTTGAAGTCAGCTGTAATGTTTTCGGTGTTCGTGCGTCTGGTGTGGTTGATGCTGTTCGTTACGGCGTTATCGCTGGCGGGCCCAATGCCTCCATCGAAGACAATCAAATGTCTGCGGCAATTGAGAACGCTATTCTTGTTGAGAGCTCAGGCACTGGGACACAAATCACGGGCAACATTATCGGTGATTACCAAACCCGCACTGAGGATTATAGAAACCAAGATTCGGGCATTCTCATTAATGGGGCGTCGAGCGTGACGATTGGCGGCATGTCTGCGTCTGACCGGAATATCATTTCTGACAATGGGAATGAAGGCATTGAACTCCAATCGGCGTCCAACATAACCATTCTTGGAAATTACATTGGGCTCATGTCAACGGGCACGTCCGCTCTGGGTAATAGTGTATCGGGTCTCCACATCGAAAACTCGTCCAGCGTTACGGTTGGGAACGGCTTGGCGTCCGGTCGCAATATTATTGCTGGCAATGGCCGCCGGGCGATCAATGTTGTTGCTGGAAGTATTAGTAACCTCACGGTCGACGGGAACTATCTCGGCACCGACGTCACCGGGAATACCACGTTGACGAACGGACAGAACTTTGACTGGTACTTCGGTGATGGGATCAGTTTCGGCGGTGGAAGCTTCAATAATATCCAGATTACGGATAATGTTATTGGCGGCCTCCCTGGTGCATATATCGAATTTTACGGAACAGCGGCCAGCAATGTCACGATTCAAGGCAATAGTTTGGGCGTTGGTGCGAATGGAACAGCGAATATAGGCACAGATGCCGATGAGCCGCTGATCAATATTAGCGGTGGGACACGCAATTATTCAGCCTTCACCATTGGCGGGACCGGGGCAGGTGAAGGCAATATCATCGCCAATGGCAGTTCAGCAGGGCTCTACTGGCAGAGCGATATTGCAGGGTCTCCGAGCATCGTGGTCGGCAATACGATCCGCAATAACGCTTTTGACGGGATCATTGTCCAAGGTAGCAGTAGTAAGCTCGCCGTCTTTGCCAATTCCATTTTCGACAATGGAGGTGAGGGTATCGACCTTGGCAGTGATGGCATCACGCCCAATGATAATAATGATGGGGATGGCGGGACGAACGACCTACTGAATTTCCCAGTGATTAACAGTGTCACGGTTGATGGCACGACAGTGAATTATGACATTACGCTGGATACTGTTTCCCACGGAGAAGGTTACCGCGTCGATTTCTATCGCGATAATAGTTCAGGTGAATTGAATGGCGAAGGCGAAACCTGGCTCGGCTTTGTCAACCTGACTTATACGGGTGTGACGGATGACTTTACCGGATCCTTCACGGCGCAAACATCTCTGTCAGCCGGTGATATTGTCACAGCCAAAACAACGCGGCGCACAAGTGGGGGAAGTTATGACCAATCCTCCGAATTTGGTCCAAACCAGACCGCCACAAGTGCGGTCTCTCTCGGGTCCTTAGATAGTGCACCCCCCGGGTCTGGGCCGGGAAGTTTGGGTGATCCTTTCACGAGCCTCGCTGAAGCTTACACTGTGTCCAGCTCGGGTCAGTACTATTTCAATATGGGGAGTGGTCTGTTCCTCGGCTCTGTCGATACCTCTGAGGGCGGTGGATGGGTGCTTGTCTTGCAATATATTCATGCGGGTGGAGCCAACCCGCCTTTGAGCGTGACGGGGGCAGGCAGTAACCTACCCAGACTGTCCTCGTCTGCACTCGGCGCAGACGAGAGTGCAGAAAGTGAACGCTGGGGTCATGCGGGTAATACCGCGATGAGTCAGTTCACGGGAGACATCGAATTACGTTGGTACGCGGAGACAAATGCGCACAACCGCATCATCCATTTTCGGTCATCTCTTGGCGATGATTATGTTCGGACAGGCACGGGGGGATTTAACGGCATTCAGAGTAGTTTCACTGCGCTAACAAATCACTCAGCAAACCTGCCAGCGAGTGCGAGTAGCTTTTATACGAACCGGACTGATTATGCCCTGACCAGTTTTCCGTACTGGCTCTCAGGCACTTATCATTGGGGCGTCAGAGGCGAGGGTGGCTTAGGCAGCGGTGCCAATGGCGGTCGGTGGGAAGTCGATGATCACGCAAACAGTTCGGATCAAGATACAATCCATCGTGTCTGGGTCCGTGACGCCGATCCGCTGGTGGTTACAAACACCAACGACACAGGTGAAGGGTCGCTCCGACAAGCCATTACGGTGGCGAATGGGAGTGCCTCAGAAGATAATATCACGTTCGACATTAGCGGGTCTGGCCCATTCCTGTGGCGACCCGCCAGTGACTATCCGACCATTACAGATGATAATGTCAGCATTGACGGTCCCACAAGTCGCGCCTGTAAGCGTTGTAGCGTCTATACTGACATTATCATCTGTAATGGTCGGATAGTCACTGGCGGGTCGCCACAGGAATGGGCCAGACCCGCTAATGTC
>JBCBGR010000202.1:0-5064 GCA_038526555.1 Pseudomonadota bacterium | reverse complement strand
AGCAGGATCAGAATAGGCTCTGAGTAGGATTTGAACGACACCGCGACGAGGAAATAGGCAAAGCCAATCGCGATCATGAAGAAGATCGACAGCTCTTGCTGCATTTCCGCCTCATCCTGTGAGCGTCCAATATTGCCACGTGAGACATCCGGGTGACGCGCGTCAAAGTCGTCAAAGAAGTCATTGTTCAGCGCTTCACGGACTTCCGATGCCCGCTCGTCTGGCACTTCTGCGGAGACGATCAGCGCGCGCTGACGCTCACGGCGCAGGATCCGGTTTGTTCCGGGCTCGAACCGCAGGGACGCGACAGACTCGAGCGGGAGCTCACGCCCGTCAACTGTGCGGATACGAATGGAGTTCAGGAAGTCCAGCGACGTCCGGTCAGCACGCGGATAGCGCACATAGACACGCACATCTTCGCCATCGCGTGGCAGACGCTGCACCTCTTCACCGAAGAAGCCCTGACGGATTTGACGTGAGACATCGGCAGCTGTCACGCCGAGCGCCTCAGCACCGGGTTTCAGATCAAACTGGACCTCTTCCGCCGCACTTTCCATGTCATTTCTGACATTGAACACGCCGTCATAGCTGCGCAGCTGCGTCATCAGATCATCCGCTGCGTCATTCAGATCGTCAAATGATTTGGCATTCAGGACATACTGGAGGGCTGGACCATTATTATTGTCGCCATAGCTGACAGAAATATTCTCAGCATCCGGCACTTCACCGATCAGGTCACGGAAGCGATCCGCCGCTTCGCTAATCTCCATAGCGCGCGTCTCTGGTGGGACCAGCTTCACGAGCGCAAGAACATTATTGTCGCGCGAGCGTGTGTACCAGTTCTCAATCAGCTCGCCATCACTGGCTGCGATCTCTTCAACCAAACGTTTCTCAGCGTCCTGGATTTGAGCGAGCACCTCAAGCGAACGACTGTAAGGCGTCCCTTCGGGGAGCTGCACTTCAATCGCGATCTGGTCCGACTCGCCTTGCGGGAAGAAGCTCGACTTCACGAGACCATTCTGAACCACACCGACACACATGATCATCGCCGCGACAAACAGAGAAGCCGTGACATAACGATGGCGCAGGGCCTTCGTCATAAGTGGGCGATAGCCGCGCTCTGCTACAAACTTCAGACTATCCGCAATTTTCTGCTGAAAACGCGTAAAACGGTTTTTCGGATCAACAGGCTTCAGATGCGCCAAGTGAGCGGGCAGGATTAGAAGCGACTCGATCAGTGAGAAGAGCAGCGCCATAATCACAACCAGAGAGATGGCTCGCGTGAACTCACTCGTCCCGCCTGACAGATACATCCAAGGCGCGAAGAAGATCATGGTTGTCAGCACCGCGAAGATGACTGGCTTAATCACCATGATCGTGCCGTTCACGGCTGCATCCAGATCGGTTTCACCCTCTTCCGTTTTGGCGTGAATGGCTTCACCAACAATGATCGCGTCATCCACGATGACCCCGATGACAAGCAGGAAGGCGAAGGTCGAGATCATATTCATCGACACATCAAATAGCGGCAATAAGGCCAAGCCACCCAAGAAGGCCGTCGCGATACCCACGGACACCCACAGGGCAATCTTTGGACGCAAGAAGAGCATCAGCGTCAAACAAACCAGCAACAGGCCGACAAAAAAGTTCGATGAAATGGAATTAATCCGGCCTGAATAATCATCGGCAGCATCATTCCAAATCGTCATGCTGATTCCGGGCGGAAGCTCGTCAGCCATTTCATCGACATAGTTGCGAACATTCTCGGACATTTTCAGAATGTCCATGTCCGGTCCGTTCATGACCTGAACCAAAATACTGCGATTGCCATTAATGGTCGCCAGCAGATCAACCTCTTCGAAGCCATCAATCACGGTTGCAACATCTCGCACGCGAATGACCGCCCCGCCCGGTTCTTGGCGAACGATGATCTGTTCAAACTCTTCCTGACTGTCCGCCTGATTGCGCGTGCGGAGCTGCACAGCGCCAACTTCTGTTCTGACGCGGCCTGAAGATTGGTTCACGGACGTCGCACGAACAGCGGCGGCAACATCCTGGAATGTCAGACCATATTTGCGCAAGGCCTCTTCAGAGACTTCGATGGAAACCTCTTCCCCACGAACACCGAACAGATCGACCGATGGCACATAGCCCAGAAGAGCGATTTCACGGCGCGTCTTTTCAGCAAAGCGTTTCAATTCGCGCTCAGGCACAGTCTCATCACCGGAGACAGCGACGCGGATCATTTCGTTCTGATTGCGGAAGACGTTGACTTGAGGTTCTTCAGCCGCAGGCGGGAAGTTGCTGATACTATCGACTGCACGCTTCACATCCGCCATTAAGACGTCTTCATCAACGTTGGATTTGCCGACGACAGTAACGGAGCCGCCACCCTCACCAGCAAAAGCCCACATGCGGTTGACCCCATCGACACGAGACAATGCCTCTTCGAGACGGACAACAATCTGTTCTTCAACGTCCTGCGGAGAAGCGCCCGGCCAGCTCACAGAGGTCCAAGCACCGGGGAACTCGACATAGGGCTCAAGTTCGCGCTCGATCGTCAGGAAGCTGACCAAACCGCCGACCAAGCAGATCAGCATCAGCAGATTGGCAGCAACGGGGTTAGACGCCCACCAGCGGATAATCCGTTCCATGGTTAGCCCTCCTCAGATGATGCTGCGCGGTCCACGACCTCAATCTTCATGCCTGTCGCGGCGCCCCGAATGGGAGAGACAATCACTTGGTCTCCAGGGGTAATTCCACTCGTCAAGACAGCACGATCGCGGTTAGACGACTGAACTTCAACAGATCGGATCGTCAGCGTATCCTCCTCGACGATATAGACCTCATCATCGCCGCGAAGCGCTGCACGGGGCACTGTCACCACATTGTCCAGAACAGGCCCGGCAATATCAGCATCCACGAAAAGACCTGGGCCCAGCGCTGGTTGACCTGTTTCACCGCCAAACGGATCACGTACCTCAACATAGGCGTGGAGTACCCGCGATTGGCGATCGAAACGCGCATCAGTCCGGGTAATGTGGCCCTGCCATTCGACGCGGCGTCCTGCAATATCAGCAGAAAGCGTCACGGGGAGACCTGCATCGCCATCGGCTGCGTAGCCGAGATAGACGCCCGTCTGACGCAGTTCATTTTGTGTCAGCGGAATTTTCACATCCATAATGTCAGACGCATAAATCTGGCCGAGTTGACCCGTCATGCCGACAAACTCGCCAGCATCAACAGCGCGTTCGATGACACGACCATCGAAAGGCGCACGAACTTCTGTTCGGGACAGCTGCAGTTCAGCCTCAGCCAGACTGGCTTTCGCGGCTTCCAGCTGCGCGGCCGCTTCAGCCATTTGAGGTTCGCGGAGTGTCAGCGGTGTCGCTTCGCCACCAGAACCCAGATCTTCCCAATCCATACGGGCCAGCTCTGACTCAGACTGCTCACGGGCGAGAACGGTTTCGGCTTGGGAAACATTAGCGCGAGCCTGCGTGACGCGTAGACGGTATTCTGCCGGGTCGATTCGTACGAGAAGGTCACCCTTTTCGAACACACCGCCCTCGATAAAGTTGGGAGACATATAGGTAATGCGGCCTGGAACCTGATTGATCAAGTTGATTTCCGTCCGCGGCTGCACTTCGCCTTGAGTTAAAACGGAGAGCTGAACGGTGTCGGATTGCGCTGACGCGGTCAGGACAGGCAACGCCTTGATGACGTCCTCTTTCTCTTCGGGTTCAGGTGATAGTGCACTCATCCCCACGGTGGCCCCAACGGCCCCGATAATCACGATCAATGGCAGAGCAACTGCCACGATTCGATGTCTTAGAAGTTTCTTCTTCGCTTGCGGTGATCGCTCAGCGGGCTGTGATATCGTCTGCATTTCATTGTGGGGCGCAGTCTCCCCGATATTGGCTTGGTAAGCACCCATAATTGTCTCCCTTTCCCGGCTGGCACACCGGCTCATGAGGGTCGACTAGCATAAGAATTATTGTTTTTCAATAAATGATTATCGAAAAACATGTGGGCTCTTCATGGATGGATCAGGCTAATCTCGACAATCATCGCGCTCCGCATTTCGCTTCATAAACGCAACAGTCGCCGGAAAATTATCCAAGCGAGCAGCGAGATTGGCACGACTCGTTCTGACGAGTGGCGATCCGCCAACACCATGTCCGGCATCATCGTAAACATAGCCTTCTGTTTCCCGCCCTGCCAAGTTTCGAGTCTGTAAGATGGATTTCGACATCTCACCGGAATTCCAGGTCGTGTCCTTCATCCCGCCAATAACAAGAACAGGTTCATCAATCTCTTCAACCTGTATGCGCGCAGCATCGACGCGGTCTGGATGGGCGACCCGCCCATTCACATGCGCTTCGGTCATTGTGAAAGGGTCAGACCGATCGAGCGCTCGGCTCATATCCTGGTAAGGAATAAAAGGCAGCGGTTCGCCGCGCCACGAAAAGCTCGATACCTGACCGGATTCCGTGCCTGCGCCCCAACCTTCCCACACAACATCGGACGGCACATCAGCAACAATTCCGCAGAACCCGCCGCCGGGACTGCCATCAGAAATCAATGCCCCGGCGAGCAGCACAAATTCGGCGCCTTTTGATCCTCCATGCAGTAGAATTTGATCAGCCTTCACATCGTCCCGCAGACGCAAAGCCTCCACGGCCTCCTCCAGATAGTCGACGGGAATATCGGCAAAGGCCTGAGGCAAGTCCGGAAACTGCGCTGCTTTGCCCCAAGCGGGTGAGTAATAAGGCAAGCCCAAAACGGTGAACCCTTCGGCCGCATAGTCAGGGGCAATCGAGCGTGATCCCCCATCGCCCCCTTCTGAGCCCCCCAAGACCACAATCGCAGGGCGCGGAGCATCACTCTCCCTCTGACGCAGAATATAGGCACCGGGAAAATCAGGCCCCAAAGGCATTTCGACTAAGGCATCCCGATCAGGACCAATGCCGACAACACGCTCTAGGACAGGCTGCCCGTATGCATCCAATAGACGGAACCGAAGCTGATATGCGTCCAAGTCCGTCAGCTGTTCATCGCGAAGAT
>JBCBGR010000201.1:0-5069 GCA_038526555.1 Pseudomonadota bacterium | reverse complement strand
ACATGAGCGGAGATGTAACACTCTGTCCTTGAAATCCGTTTAAGTGATAGCGTTAATAAAGTGATACGCCTCGCAAACGCCGATATGGTTGGGGAAAATCGAGCCTGCAGAGACAAAAATGAGGGATAATCATGTCCAATAATGCCGCCGCCAACCTGTTGACCGACCGCTCAGACGGCATTCTGACGGTGACGATCAATCGCCCGCATCGACGCAATGCAGTCGATCGACAGACCGCCGATGCGCTTTATAAGGCTTTCAAGGAGTTTGATGCCGATCCTGATTTATCTGTCGCGATCCTGACGGGTGCAGAAGGCGCTTTCTGTGCGGGAGCCGACTTGCAAGCTCTTTCCGAAGGCCAAGGTAATCGAGTGGAACCCACAGGTGATTATGGCCCGATGGGACCGACGCGTCTTCGCCTCACCAAGCCCGTCATTGCTGCCATCGAAGGCCACGCGGTCGCAGGCGGATTGGAACTCGCGCTTTGGTGCGATCTACGCGTCGCGGCGCAATCAGCCATTTTTGGTGTGTTCTGCCGACGCTTCGGCGTGCCTATGATTGATGGCGGATCGATCCGCCTGCCGCGCCTGATCGGTCAGAGCCACGCGATGGACATGTTTCTGACAGGACGCCCAGTCCTCGCAGAAGAAGCGTTGAAGACGGGCCTTGCTAATCGGATCGTGGTGGACGGTGAGGCGTTAAGCGCCGCCCAAGACCTCGCCCGACAGATCGCTGCCTTCCCGCAAACCTGCCTCCGCCATGACCGCCAGTCTCTGCTGGAACAATGGAGCCTGAGCGAGGCAGACGCTCTCATTAATGAAACTGCACTCGGATTGAAAACGATCCAATCCGGTGAAACAGTTGCAGGCGCGACGCGCTTTAAAGGCGGCGAAGGTCGGGGTGGATCTTTCGAAACGTAGCCTCAACGCCACCCTACCTGTTTGAGTGATGAAAGGCGAGAGCGAGCCACGGGCACCTCTTGACCACTCTTTAAAAGGATCGTCTTCTTTCCACTCGATGTCTTGATCTGCTCTATGCCTTGTTCCGCAACCCACCAGGATCGATGCGTTTGAAGGCCAGAGACTCCTTCTAGTTCGCGCAAAGCATCTGAGAGACGTAATAATATGAGGGTTTCGCCTCTATCGGTGAAGACACGCAGATAATGCCCCTCCGAATTGATGGCCCAAAGCGTGGAAGACCTGAGTTTCACTGGCAAACGTTCCAGAAAGGCTGAACCAGGCACACGACTTGCGGAAGTCTCTTTCGCAAACAAGCGGCGCGCAAAAATCGTTCCGCCGATAAAAATAACAGCGATGATCATCACGCTGACAAATTGCATCGCCCAGACTGAGAGCGGTCGATCCCACGCCAAGCGGGTGTTCAGGCCCATCAAGCCAATCGTGATCGGTACAGAGACGATCAGCGATATAATACCTATATGGACGGCAAGGTTTGCATCCTTAAACCATCGATCCCGGACAAGGGGTTCAGTCAGACTAAAGGCGATGCCGCCTACGCTCATCAAGACAAACCAAAAAACAAAGCGCCAGAGTATTGGCATTTCATTCGAATCGTAAACACCCATGACAGCCAGCACAGCGGCTTGGGCGATAAAGATCACCGTCATCTGTATGGGCCGAGCCGAAAAGACCCGTCCCGCCAGACCCATATGTCCGTTAGCTAGTCCCATTCATGCATCATGAACGGTCAGGCGGACCGTTCAAGAAAAATTTGACCCGGTTCGGGCAATCGCGCTCGCCCGAAGACCAAGACACTCGCAGACCTTTCCGCAATCGAAATCACCATCTTGAGAACTGAGATTTACAATGATGACGACTGTTGAAAATGCGGATCTAATACCGCCGAAACGCGCCTTATGGAAGATCTGGGGCAAACGTTTCTTCCTCGGATGGCTCCTCTTCATGCTCGTCGGCACCGCCGCGAATTGGCGTAATATATATGCCGTTGCGACCTTTAATCCATTTCTGTTCGGGCCAGATTATCCAAAGCCAACAAGTGCAGCGGAGGCGCGCGATCAGGATTTCGACTATCTGCTCACGCTAACTGAAATTGACAGAAGCTTCTCGCCCGAAGCCGCCAAACAGTTTCAGACGCTCCTCCAAACCCAGCGCGAAGACTTAACCGCCAGCCCGGAAGCTGATTTCCTCGCTATGGCCGAAGCTGTGGCGCTGGCTGACAATGGCCACACGAACCTGACTTACAGCCCTCTCTGGCATGACTTCGCCAGCATCGATCTCAGATTCAGTCTTTTTGCCGATGGCATTTTTATCACTGAAGCCGCGCAAGCTCACGCGGCCCTGATCGGTCAACGAGCCGTCGCGTTAGACAACCGACCAATCGCAGAAGTCAAAGACGGTCTCGCTCAGTATCGAGGCGGCAACGCCGTTTGGCGGCTTAACATTGTACCGTCATTTCTTATCACACCATCCGTCCTCCATGCCGCGGGGCTGACGGATCAGCCTGATCAGATCACCTTTACGCTCGCGGACACGGAAGGCGTTGAGACAATAATCACGTTGGATGCGGGCTCCCCAGCTGCTGAACGCGACACAGAAAATTGGGTCAAGATCACCCGCCCAGATGACAGCGCGCTTCCGGTTACGCTCCAGGACTGGCGCGCACCTGTCTCAAGAACTTTACCTCACAAGGGGCACTATGTTCGAATGCCGCAGGGATTCCGCGCTGGCGATCAATCGATCAAAGCCTTTCTTCAAGATGTATATGATGGTCTCGCTGCAGGATCACAGGACTATCTGATCGCCGATTTTCGCGGCAATAGTGGTGGCAATTATGGCCTGTCCGCCAAATTCGCGAAGCAGATCTCAGACCGCCTTACGCCTGACGGCACGCTGTATCTGGTGACCGATAAAGACACTTTCTCTGCCGCCATCGTCATTACCGCCCTGATTAAATATCATAGTGAGAGTCGCGCCGTTATTATTGGCGAACCTATGGGGGACCGCGAGGCCTTTTGGGCTGAGCGCGGGAAGACATTCCGCCTGCCCAATCGCGGTTGGTATGTAAACTATGCGACTGGCTTTCACGATTGGGGCGGAGAGTGCCAGCGGGAACGTTACTGCTTCACGCGCAATATCCCCCACGACGTGGCTGCCGGGTCACTTGCGCCAGATGTCGATATCCCGATGACTTTTGAAGATTACAAAAGAGGCCGCGACCCAGTTTTAGATTATATACTAGCAGCGGAAGGAGCACTCTAACGCATCTTCAAACGACAAGTATATTGGAAATGAAATATCTAATTATCGGATGTCAGAAACAATTCGAGAAACTTGGCAACCATAGGCGCTTTATGAATTTCGGCTTTTGTGAGTGTATCAATATCGGCCCGCAAATTATCGCCATTGCTGAGCAGGATGAGCGCCAAATCATCATCGGGCGCTTTGAGCAAAAGCCCCGCATAGGCATCCGGCCACCAGCCCCCGTGCCAGACCAGACGATGGCCCTCCCAATTCTGAACGAACCACCCATGCGCATGCGGCGACGGGGTGCCGTCTGCATTGATTGGCGGGGTCCACATGGCCTCCCGAAGCTCTGGTTTCATGATGGAGCCATTGTCCACTGCGATCGAATAGTCCGCGAGATCTCGGGCAGACGCGATAATGCCTGAACTGGCATTCAATTCTGGATTCGGAAGCGGGGATGGGACGGGCCGGTCACCTCTGTCAGAATCATGTCTGAAGGGCGGAGCGAGATGTGTGAGCGCTTCAACCCCTTCCGCATCACGCCATCCTGCGGCGATAGAATCCAAGCCGCCCGGTTCAATCACGTAGCGACGCATCCAGTCACGCCAGGATTTGTCCGTATTCTCTTCCGCCCAGTTGGACAGCCGCCCAAAAACGACCGGGTTGTAGAAGAAGCCCGTTCCCGGCATTGCTTGCACACGGTGCTGCAAAACATCTCTCAGTGTAAACGACGTCTCACAATCGACGGATTCCACGGGACGCCCATCATCCAATGTTCCGCCACCGAAGATAATCCCGCTTCCGGCCAGCCACTCACACCGCCCTGGCCAGTCTGATAGGGTCGTAAAATCTGCATCCAAATCGATATGGCCGTCCTGATCCATCCCAAGCAACGTCGCCGCCGTGAAGGTCTTCGTAATCGAAGCGACAAGATAGGATGTCCGGTCTGTCGTCGGTTCTTCCGCGTCGTGATCCTGATAGCCGAGATAGGCTTCGAACAGGATCTCGCCGTCTTTCACCACAACCGCAGATAGGCTCGGAATGCGCTTCTCTTTCCGAAAGTCTGCCAGATAGGCTCTGAACGCCTCGGAGCGAGCGTCTTCGTATTGCTCAACGGGCTCGGCAGCTTGTGAATTAGTCCCCAAACAGAGAGAACCAAAAACCAAACCCATTAAACCGAATTCAAATTTAGATAATTTGCTTGATTTTTGCATCATTCAAACGTGTAGAAACACAGAACTGACTTTGGCGCAACTTTCCCATAAGGTCAGTAGGTCAGACGCTCTAACGACAAACAAAAAAGGCGTCCCGAAGGACGCCTGATAAAAGCTGTTTGTCAACGAGATTTACGCGCCGAGCTTGATCTCGACGTCCACGCCAGCGGCAAGGTCGAGTTTCATCAACGCGTCTACGGTTTGTGGTGTGGGGTCGATGATGTCGAGCATGCGCTTATGCGTGCGAATTTCAAACTGTTCGCGGGACTTTTTGTTCACGTGGGGTGAACGGTTGACCGTGAAACGCTCAATACGGGTTGGCAGGGGGATTGGACCCCGTACGCCAGCGCCGGTACGCTTGGCTGTTGCAACAATCTCCCCGGTCGATTTATCGAGGATACGGTGGTCGAATGATTTCAACCGGATTCGGATATTCTGAGCAGCCATAGCGGATCTCTATTCTTGATAGTTTTTACAGTTTCAAACAGCGATCCGGCGCGAAAAAACAACCTTCCGCGCCGGGGTTATATGAGGTGAGCAAGTCCTAAGGACTACTCAGTGATTTTGCTTACCACACCGGCGCCGACTGTGCGGCCGCCTTCGCGGATGGCGAAGCGCAGCTTCTCTTCCA
>JBCBGR010000200.1:0-5049 GCA_038526555.1 Pseudomonadota bacterium | reverse complement strand
GGCCACAACGTGTCCCACTCCAACATCAAAACGAAGCGCCGCTTCGAAGTAAACCTCTGCAACGTCACACTGCGCTCTGATGCGCTGGGTCAGGACTATAAGCTGCGTATCGCGGCGAAAACACTCCGGACTGTCGACTTTAAAGGCGGTCTGGACGGTTTCCTCATGGGAACAAAGAACCACAAGCTGACAGACAAAGCGAAGAAGCTGAAAAAAGCTGTGGCTGCTGGTCTGGAAGCCACAGGCGAAACTGCTGCATAAATCGCGGTGTACCGCTTAAAAATTAGCCCGCCTTATGGCGGGCTTTTTTGTGCCTGTGTGGCGCCGTATGTGAGCCCCGTAATCATCAATAAGGCCGCGATGACAACGAGGTTCTTGAAGAACAAGCTGAGTTCTAACTGTCCGATCAACCCATCCAGTTCCCAGAAGCGATGGAATAAGAGGTTGGTCGCGAATGTGAAGACAGCCAGTACGATCACGGTCAGAGTAGTGACCAGTTTTCCACGGCCGATCATAATGATGGCGCCGCCACAGATTTCGAGAAGAATCACGAGCGGCAAAAGGATTTCGGCTAATGGCAACCCGCCTTCAACCATAAAGGATTGTGTGGCCGCATAGTTCAGGACCTTATTGATCCCGGCGAGCACAAAAAACAGGCCGGTAATGATCCGGCCTGTGTGAATAGATATGTCATTGCGATGCGACGCGTTCTTCAGCCTGTTCTACCGTTTTATCAATTGATCCTGTTAGGAACGGCTCAATCTCTCGATCGACGAACCGCTGGACCAACGGTCGCTTCCAACCCGCATTCGGTTTGACTTTATAGCTCCAATTCATGCGGGTTTCGCTGTCACTGACGGGTATGAACTCCATCACGCCATGAACGTGATCGACATTATTGCCGACGGCTCCGGTAAAGCCCCAGATTTGATATTCAAATCGGTCCGGCTGGCTGACCAGCACACGTTCCAGGACAAAATGGCCATCATCCTGTTCAACCCGGCGGGTGGCCCCGACTTCCGGCCAGTTACCGTCAAAATAGACCGTATCGACAGGCATCGCGATGGACTCGGTTGGCTCGAAATTCGCCACGATGCGGTTGTCCTCATCCAGAAAGCTCCGTAACGCTGTCAATTCCATAGGGAAATCGCGAGATATCGTCATCGTGGCATAGCCATCTTCCGCTAAGGACGGATAGGATGAGAAGTCAGACGGGGGAACGGCTGGGGGTTCAATGGTGCCGCAGGCGGCGAGAAAAGAGAGGGCGAATAGGCCGGATAGAAGGGATTTACGTCCAAAAAGAGACTGAGACATGGGGAGGGCTCCGTAGTTGATACGATTGTCGTATCATTTGTTACGAAAGTCGCAATAATAGAATATGAATAGAGATCATACAGATAGGCTATTGGGCTCAGTTGGTGCGGTGCTTGACCGTTTCCTCGTGGAAGGCGCAGACGGAAATCCTCGTCCTCTTCGATACAATCCGGTCGACTACGCGACGCTGAAGCGCATTGAGGACACACCCGACAGCCGTGCCACCGATATTGCGGCACAGCTCCTCATACCCGCCACGACGATGCAGTCCGCGCTAGACCGTCTCGTCCGCATGGGCTTTCTGGAAAAGCGGAACCACCCCACTGATGGTCGCGCCAAAGTCTATCGGCTCTCAGAGGAAGGTGTGGAACTGCGCAAGCAAATCCACGCGCAAGATCGGGCGAATATGACAGCCATGCTCAACGTCCTGCCAGAAGAAGATCGGGAGGATTTTGTCGCAAAGATGGAAGTGATTGAAGCGGCTCTGCGGCGGTAACTAGACCTCTACTTCCGCAAACTCGGCGTGCTCTTGGATATATTCAAAGCGTAGATCCGCTTTCTTCCCCATCAGCGTGTGGATGAGGCTTTCAGTCGTCACTGTGTCCTCACCGTCAATCACAACGCGGGCGAGGGTCCGCGTGGCGGGGTCCATGGTGGTGACTTTGAGCTGCGCCGGGTTCATCTCGCCGAGGCCCTTGAAACGGCCAATGGTGACTTTTGATTTGCCTTTAAACTCGGTTTCCATCAGCTCGGCGCGTTCCAGATCGTCGAGCGCGTAGACGGTCTTCCCGCCTGCACTCATTTTATAAAGTGGCGGCATGGCCATGTAGAGGCGACCCGCCTCAATCAGGCCTGGCGTCATACGGAAGAAGAACGTAATGAGTAGCGCCGCAATATGCGCGCCGTCCACATCGGCGTCGGTCATAATGACGACGCGCTCATAGCGCAGATCATCCAGATCAAACTTTTTGCCAAGGCCGACGCCCAGTGCGGTGCAGAGATCGCCAATCTCGGCATTGGCCGCAATCTTGGCATTGGTGGCCGATTCAACGTTCAGGATTTTACCCTTTAAGGGCAGGATCGCTTGGGTCTTACGGTCCCGAGCTTGCTTGGCGGACCCACCCGCCGAGTCGCCCTCAACAATAAAGAGTTCCGTATCTGCGCTGTCCTTCTGGGAACAATCGGCGAGTTTTCCGGGGAGGCGCAGTTTCTTTGTGGCTGATTTGCGTTTGATATCGCGCGCTTTGCGGCGGCGAAGGCGTTCATCGGCCCGTTCAATCGCCCATTCCATAAGCTTTTGCGCCTCATTCGGGCGGCTGGCGAGGAAATGATCAAACGGGTCCCGCACGGCGCTCTCGACCAGGCGCACGGCTTCGGTGTTGGACAGGCGGTCTTTGGTCTGGCCCTGAAATTCGGGCTGTTTGATAAAAGCGGAAACGAGTGCACCCGCGCCAAACATGACGTCGTCTGGCGTCACATTGCTCATCTTCTTGCCCATGCCAGTCAGTTCTGCGTGGGCGCGGAGGCCCTTGGTAATGGCCGCCCGTAAGCCCTGTTCGTGCGTGCCCCCGCCCGGGGTTGGGACCGTGTTACAGTAAGACCGCACAAAACTGTCGGCCTCGCCATAACCAGCCGGAGACCAGGTCACAGCCCACTCCACCCGGCCATGCCCGCTATCTTTTTTGGACTTCCCTGCAAAGATTTCGGTAAGGGTCGGCTTTTGACCGATTGTTTCGGCCAGATAGTCCTTTAGTCCGTCGGGGAAGTGGAACACAGCCTGCGCGGGCGTCGCGCTACCTTCCTTGATCTTAGATGGGTCACACGACCAGCGGATTTCGACACCTGGCTGGAGATAGGCTTTAGCGCGCGCCATCTGGAAAATGCGCGCCGCTCGGAACTGCGCCGTTTTGCCAAAAATGTCGGGATCTGGATGAAAGCGTACGGTCGTTCCGCGGCGATTATTGATGGATCCGAGCTTTTGCAATTTGCCCTTTGGTTTCCCGCGTGAAAACTCCATCCGGTAAAGCTGCTTATTCTTTGCCACTTCCACAATGAGGTCATCGGACAGTGCGTTGACGACAGAGACCCCCACACCGTGCAGTCCGCCAGACGTTTCATAGGCCCCTTCGGCGAATTTCCCACCTGAGTGTAGCTCTGTCATGATGACTTCGAGGGCGGTTTTCGGCTTATGCTTGGGATGGACATCCACTGGAATACCGCGACCATTATCGGTCACGCTGAGATATCCCTCCGCATCCAGATGCACTTCGATCCGGCTGGCATGACCCGCTACAGCCTCATCCATGGAGTTGTCGATGACTTCGGCGAAGAGGTGGTGCAGCGCTCGATCATCAGTCCCGCCAATGTACATGCCCGGGCGAAGGCGGACGGGTTCAAGCCCTTCAAGAACCTGAATATCCTTGGCGGAATAGCCGCTCTCAGCAGAATTGGGGGCGTTGGACAGTAAGTCTTTCTTGGCAGCGGGCATCCAGAGTCCTGATTAGAACGAAGCGTGAATCAACTACGCTCATATGGGCGTTTGCGTCCACCCGGCAAGGCGTTTTCCTGTGGGGGATCGCAGGCCGTGCTTCGGCCTATTCCCAGAGGACCGGCGTCATGTCTGATGCAGGGTTTAGATGGCCGTATGAGGCGACGGCCGCTTTGACTTCATCCTCTAAACGGACCTGTCGCTCGGCGATCTCTGTTGGAAGCTTATCGGCATAAGTTGCTGGAACCTGATCAAGGTTTTGGCCTGTGAGACCCAGCAGCCGTTCCCAATAAAGCAGTTCGGTCCAACTATCCTGAACGGGTTTCAGGCGAGGGCCATCAGCCAATTGCCCTACTGAGTCCCAGAAGTCTGCCATCATCAAGCCGCCGTCGCGCAGCTTGGAGTCAAATTGACCGGGTGGAACTGTCCGGATTCGTTCGGCTTTTAGCCGATCCCACATGGACGCGGCATCAGAGAGCAGTTGGGCGCGGACCCGCGGACGCGAGAGAATATTGGCAACGATTGTTTCCGCTTTTTGTCCGAGCCCTTCATCACCCGCGACAATTCTCGCCGGGACGAGGGCGATATGCTCCCACGTTTTCGCGCGCTCATTATGATAGCTCTGGAAGGCTGAGAGTGTGACGGCGGGTGGGCCAGACCGACCAGACGGTCGCAACCGCATGTCGAGTTCGTAAGCGATCCCCTCCTGCAGGGGCGTTGTCAGAATTGTTGTGAGGCGTCGCACCGCTTTGGCGGCAAGGTCGCGGTCCACCTCATCGTTAAAGAGAAAGACGAGGTCGAGATCGGATTCGGGGGCCATGCGTTGTTGCCCCAGCTTTCCGAGCCCCAAAATCGCGATTTTCAGGTCTGGTGCTTCAAGGTCATCCCGCATGATTGTCAGGGCGGTTTCCAGTGTTTTGTCAGCTTGCTGTGTCAGGCCTTTGGCCAGATCTCGCCAATCCTGCAGTCCGTTGAGGAAGGCATGATAATTTTGAAAGAGGCCTTCATTCACGAAGCGCCGCAGCCGCTCCAGTCGCGTTTCATAATCCTCTTCCGCGAGAACGAAGTCGATGGTTTGTGGCTGCGGGGCCAGAAAGGAATCGATGATATGCGGGCTCTGTTTCAGCAGAACAGACATGTGAGGGCTGTAAAGCAGGGGATTGATCAAAGCATCTAGTAGAGCCGGATGCGCGGCTAGAAGCGACAAATATTGCTCTGAGCGCGACAATGAGCCGAGAGATCGGAAA
>JBCBGR010000199.1:0-5092 GCA_038526555.1 Pseudomonadota bacterium | reverse complement strand
ATATCAGATTTCAGGACTTCGCTTTGAAATGTGTCGTCTGTGACAGCAATTGTGCTCATGATTCACCCTCGATTACGTTATGGGTTGAGGTAGGAAGCGCGTTCACCTGCGTCAAGACGGCACATTTCAAAGCGAAGTCCTGAAATCTGATATGCCGGTTCTGGTCGATTTCTGGGCTGAATGGTGCGCGCCGTGTAAGGCGATGGGCCCTGCGCTGGAAGCTGTCTCAGAAGAAATGAACGGCAAGGTGAAGGTGGCTAAGGTCAATATTGACGACGCACCAGACACACCAATGCGCTACCACATCCGCAATGTGCCGACGATGATGATTTTCAAGGAAGGCGAAGTTGTTTCAACGAAGATGGGCGCAATGACGAAGACAAAGCTAGCCGAATGGCTGGCCGAACACGCCTAGCTGTTATCAGCTAGCACTTGACCCGCGAGATAAAGCGATCCGCAGATCAAAATGCGTGGCGCGATGATGGGCTCATCCACCGTCTGACGTGATAATGCCTGCCCCATATTGACGGCTTTTTGCATCGCATCTGTCAGGTTGTTTCCCGTGACCGTTGCCAAGCCGCGCGAGCCGGCCAGTTCGGTCAAAACGTCAGCTGACAGGCTGGCGTGATCCGCAATGTCTACAGTGACCAGCCCCGCCGCGAGACCTTCAAAATAGTCCAGAAATGCGCCGGCATTCTTATTCGCAAGTATCCCCATAATGAGTACAAGCGGTTTGGGTGAACGCGCTTCTAAGCTTGCCATATGCGCAGAGAGGGCCTGAGCCGCATGTGGATTATGTCCCCCATCAAGCCAAACCTCGGCTCCCACTTCTGAAGCGATTTCGACTAGTGGGCCGTGATGAAGAGGTTGCATCCGTGCGGGCCATTTCGCCGCTTCCAACCCGTTGGAGATGATATCGGGTGTTAGGCCCAGATGCTTGGCGATAGCCACGGTCAGACCTGCATTCATGATCTGGTGTTCCCCGGCGAGGGCGGGAAGGGACAGATCGAGCAACTCTCGCTCGGTCTCAAAAACCAGACGCCCTTGTTGGCGATAGGCGCGAAAGTCTTGCCCCCAAGCCTGCATCGGCGCGCCGCGTTCCTCAGAGACACCTTGTAGCAGCGTTCTGACTTCTTCGCGCTGTGGGCTGACGAAGACCGGAACATCCGGTTTGATGATCCCCGCTTTTTCAAAGGCAATCCCTTTGATCTCGCGTCCTAAAAACTCAGCATGGTCAAAATCGATGGGTGTGATCGCACAGACGTCCGGGGTAAAAATATTCGTCGCATCGTATCGCCCGCCGAGGCCGACTTCGATGATGGCGTAGTCCGCGTCGACTTCAGAGAAGGCGAGGAACGCGGCGGCAGTAGTCGCTTCAAAGAAGGACAGCGGTTGGCCGTCATTGGCGTCCCGGACCCTGTGCAGGACATTGATCAGTCGGTCGTCATCAATCTCTTCCCCCGCCAGAACGATACGTTCATTGAACCGAACGAGGTGAGGGGATGTGTAGACATGCACCTTGGCGCCGGACGCTTCCAGCATAGCGCGAAGCAGAGCGACAGTTGATCCTTTGCCGTTCGTGCCAGCGACATGAATCGCTGTGGGGAGCTTGTCTTGAGGATTGCCAAGCGCCGCCAATACGCGCTCGATCCGATCCAGTCCCAGGTCAATTTTTCGAGGGTGCAAGCGCCGGAATTCTTCCAGCGCGCGGTCCAATTCCGTCATGCGGAAGCGGAGACAGGCTGGGCGGCGATCTTGGGGGCTATGTCGTGGTTCGTCTTCATCAGCACAGAGAGAAGGCGGGCGAGGGTTTCCCGCATCTCGGCACGCGGCACGACCTTATCGACCATGCCTTTCTCCTCCAGATACTCGGCGCGTTGGAACCCTTCCGGAAGCTTTTCGCGGATCGTTTCTTCAATGACGCGCGGACCTGCAAAGCCGATCATGGCACCCGGTTCAGCCAGATGGACATCGCCGAGCATGGCGTAACTGGCTGTCACACCGCCCGTCGTCGGATCACAAAGCACCACGATGTAGGGCAATCCGGCTTCGCGCAGACGCTGCACAGCAATGGTCGTTCGTGGCATTTGCATCAGGGACAATGCACCTTCTTGCATGCGCGCGCCGCCCGCTGCGGTAAAGGCGATCAACGGGATTTTCTTCGCCAGCGCCACATCAGCAGCTGCGACAAAGCCTTCCCCTGCTGCCATGCCGAGCGAGCCGCCCATGAATGCGAAGTTCTGAACAAGGATAGCGGCGGAAATGCCGTAGATTGTCCCGACGCCGATGCTCATCGCATCATCATTTTGGGTCTTGGCGCGTGCTTTTTTCAACCGATCCGTATATTTTTGATCATCTTTGAATTTCAGTGGATCTGTGACTACAGACGGCGTCGGGAAACTCTCAAAAGCGCCATTGTCGAACGTGTAGGCAAAACGTAGCTCAGGGCCGATCCGCATGTGATGACCGGCGGGGGTGACGTGTAAAAGTCCGGGCAGGTCTGCGGCAAAAACCATCTCCCCGCTCTTGGGGCATTTGAGCCAGAGATTGTCGGGCGTGTCGCGCTTGGTAAAGATCGACTTCACGCCAGGCGGGGTCAGTTTAGTCAGCCAGTTCATGTGTGCGCTTATGGTCTGCTTTGACTCATCCGGCAAGCATGCGCGGTGTACTTGTTCTTCTGGGCAAACAGTCTAATTTCAGACCTGTGTCTGGTTTGCTCAAAGGTCTGATCCCGCTCGCGCTGTTCGCTGGCCTTGCAGTGTTTCTGGCGATCGGCTTGACGCGGGATCCGTCGATCCTGCCATCTGAGCTCATTGATCGACCGCTACCAGAGTTCGAGATTGAAACGCTGGCTGGGGATCCTGTTTCAACGAATGAACTGAAAGGCGAAGTCGCTCTGGTCAATGTGTTTGGATCATGGTGCGTAGCCTGTCTTGCCGAACATCCGCTCTTCATGGAACTCGACGCCCAACCCGATTTTGTCATGATCGGTGTCAACTGGCGGGATACGCGCGAAAAAGCCAATCAGTGGCTCGCGCGCCATGGTGATCCTTATGATCTGATCCTGTTTGACCCGGACTCGCGACTGGCGATTGATCTCGGGGTGACAGGTGCGCCGGAGACCTTCGTGATCGATTCTGCCGCGAACATCCGCTTCAAACATACGGGCATCGTCACCGAAGAGGTGTGGGAAAACCGTCTCCAACCGCTGATAGAAGACTTACGTGCCGAAACCCCTAGCCCCGCGCCCGACTCAGATATAGGCGCGAACACGCACCTGTAGCTCAGCTGGATAGAGCGCTGCCCTCCGAAGGCAGAGGTCACAGGTTCAAATCCTGTCAGGTGCGCCAATACTTCAATAAAATCAGTAGGTTGAGATTCTTTTTCTCCGCGAGGAATGCCGCGGATTCCTTTGGGCACAATTTGGGCACAGTTGAGCAAATAGAGGTTCAATATGGGCACAATACGGCAAAAACGTCCGGGTCAGTGGCAGGTTCTCATTCGACGCCAGGGGTGGCCTCATCAAAGTGCCACGTTCAAATCAAAGAAGGCGGCGCAAGCTTGGGAACGCAAAATTGAGTTTGAAATGGATCAAGGCCGTTTCAGGGATCATTCGCTTGCCCAGACGACGACCCTTCATGCACTCATTCAGACCTACATAAGAGACGTGACGAACTATCGTCCCTCGGAAGACTCCCGGATCTCTGAAACGCGACGGCTCGAGAAGTTTATACGAGACGAACCTAGTTTAAGTGCCACAGCAACCGTCTACCTGAAACCAGAGCAGTTTGAAGATTATCGTGACCGAAGATGTATGGTCGTAGCGCCGGCCACCGTCAAAAGAGAGCTCGGTTTGCTAAAGCGGGTCCTAGATCACAGGATGAGGCAATTAGGACTGGTGCAGAACCCGCTTTCTCCTGAGCTGGTTAAGCGTCCCTCATTTAACGATGAGCGTGATGTTAGGTTAAATCCGGACGATCGAAAACGGCTCATCCAGGAGTGTTATAAGGCACGAAATCCACTCATCGGACCCTTCGTTGAGTTAGGATTTGAGACAGGAGCCAGACGCGGAAGCTTGTTGCGACTAGAGTGGAAAGACGTCAATATTTCTGCAAGCACAGCGTTACTTCGCGGAGTGAAAAATAGCCGAAATCCTGGCGTAGTTTTAAACCATGAGATCGGTTTATCAAAACGTGCCTTAGAGGTGATATTAGCCCTTCCAAGGTCGGATGACCGTTTGTTACCAATGACGGCCAATGCATTCAGGCTTGGCTTCAATCGGGCCAGGGAACGGGCGGGCGTTAAGCATTTTCGTTTTCACGATGCCCGACACGAACGTGTGTCCTCACTCTTCGAGGCGGGCTGGTCGACAGTTCTCGTTATGGCGCAATCTGGTCATCGAGATCCTAAATCCGTGAAACGCTACGCCAATATTCGTGGAGAACACCTCGCAGAAAAATTGGCTGAATTATAATCTTGATACCATTGTGCCTGGGTCGATCCTTCAAGTGATCCAGCGAGAGTCATCAACACCATCCCCGACAAATCCGCTATTTGGGGGCGATTTGTCGGGGTCAAGAGGCCATCGTTTCCTGAGCCAATTTATCAACCCAGGCTTTAACATCTTCGGGTCGAAACATGACACGACGACCAACCCGAGTGAATGAGGGTCCGCCGCCTTTGAACACCAAGTCCCTCAGGGCTTGCTCCGAGAATGAAAGGCGATTGGCCGCTTCCGCATAATCCCAAAGGAGTTTGTCGATCTTGTCTTTCATAGGTTGTTTCTAGGATAGGCATGCATCCCGATTCCTCGTGTTGTTTACCTATCCAAAGGAGTAAAGCTTGCAAAAAATCAACCGGAGGTGGTATTATGGAAATAGGACCATACTATACGGAAGGAGAGCCTAAGTATGAAAATATGTATCAAAAAAGAGATGACATTGCCCGAGCTAAAGCAATGTCTCTTCGAGCAGATCAACTCGATGGAAGACCGCTTTTCGGTTCGGTACACAAAAGATGTCACGCTATATCTGACGTTGACAAATGGGTTTGGGATGCCGGTGTCTTGCAAGGATAGTCGCGGTCAAGAGGT
>JBCBGR010000198.1:0-5097 GCA_038526555.1 Pseudomonadota bacterium | reverse complement strand
ATGCCACTCAGCCCAACACAGTTGCATTAATGTACTCTCAGAATGTGTCTATCGCTCTAATTTTTTTATCTTGGTGCCTCGCTTCTTGGACGCTGTACGAACGGAATCTTTCTGTCCGGCGGATATGATGTTACCTTCTGAGTCCATGAGCATGTAAGTCAGCACTGTCCCTCCCAGATATCCGACAGAACCAGACCAGGAGTTCTTCTTCATCTGCAACTCTCCTCCTTGCGAGGCTAATCTAGCAGAAAGAAGAAAAGCGTCTGTGCTCGACTTGAGTTGGTCGACAACAGATACAACCTGCATAGGCGTCTGACCTGCATCATTTGCGGTTGTCAGCATCTTTATGTATTCGTTTGCTAGCGCCAAAACGGGATCAATCTTAGCAAACATATCGGCCTGCTTCTTTTTAGCCTCTGCTATTTTATCATTTATAATTTTTACGGGCCCGAGTTCACCGGCGATAAGCTTCTGGAGACGGTCGATCTCATCCTGATCATTATTGGTTTGCGCATTTGCGAGATCTTGCTTCAATTGGGCTAGGATCGAAGCTTTATCTGCTTCGAAACCCTTTATAGCAGCGTCCAAATTTTTGGTGACGACCACCTTCTTGTTGGTCAAGTCATCTCGGTTTTTGGCTAATGTATCGAACGCAGCCATCATACCGACTGATGAAGACAATCCAGTCCCTGGTAACGCGACTGATAAGTCAGCCAGTTTATTTGGATTATCGCAGACGATATGATCTTGAAGGAGTGTCGCAGCAATGTTGGCATCAACTGCCACTTGATCAATTGTAACCGCACGCCCAGAAATCGTCAGTTCTGTCTGAAAAAATTGGGATATACCTCTTACAGTTCCAAGCACGCCTTGAACCGCTGAAAACAAAGCCAAAACGCTATTTTTTTCCGTATAGAATGGATTGTTAGCGATGTCTGAATGGTCGATGAAATAGTCTTTGTAGGTCGCGTTTGTCAGAATGTCGTCAAGCGCTGGGTTGATACGCTTAAATTGTGTATCGAGCATATTGTATAACTGGGCTGTTGCACCAAACCCGTTCACGTCTCCCAGTACGACTTTCGCAATCGCTTTATCATAAGCATCTTTTGCTCTTGCCGCACGTTCCGAAGCATCTCCTGCAGCTTTCTGCGCATCATTCACTTTCTGACTGAGCGCTGCTTTTTGTGAGTCTGATGCAGCGGCAAGGGCATTATTAGCATCATTTAGTTTATCATTGGCGTCTACAGAGGCGGCCTCCGCAGCGTCTGACTTCTTTTTGAAGTCTTGTTTGATCGCCGTACTGATACCGCAACCCACGGCAGTGCTGGTTATCGAAAGAGCATCATAGGCCAAAACCTCGGCATAATAGCCGCCAGAGTTCTCCACCTTCACACTGCCATCGACACCAGTGATTTCCGACGTCGGCAGTCCAAGAGTCGCATATTCCAATTTAGCCTTCTGGGCCGCAAGTTTCGCCTCAATCCGTTCTTTCTCAATCACTGCGAGATCGCGTTCAGTCTGCGCAGCGACTGTCAAGGGATTAGGAGGCGTTTCGGTCGCTGCGGCGGCTTCTTCAGTCGAGTCCGCGTCCTGGGCCCAAGCTGACGGCGAAAGCATCCCGACAGTCACGAAACTAAATGTCATCAAAAAAGTTGAAAGTCTCATTGGCCCGCCCATTTGTAACACATTAACCACATCTACTGAGAGGCGAAGGCCTCTGCGTCAATCAACCCATGGGAGAAACTTTGATATGTTGACGGGCGTTGCATATTTTATTGCAATGCTCTCTTGAAACGCCTCTTCATTCTTCATAAATGCGCGTCATTGGCACTCTTACCTCAAGAGTGCTAAATTGTATTACATTAACTCAAACGAGAGATCGAACTATGAAGTTTCGTCCCCTCCACGACCGCGTTGTCGTTGAGCGCGTCGCCGAAGACACCAAAACGGCTGGCGGCATCATTATCCCTGACACAGCGACTGAAAAGCCTTCCGAAGGCAAAGTCGTAGCCGTTGGCCCCGGCACTCGCAACGATGACGGCTCTTATGCCAAGCTCGATGTCAAAAAGGGCGACCGCGTCCTGTTTGGCAAATGGGGCGGCACCGAAGTCAAGATCGACGGCAAAGACCTGCTGATCATGAAAGAGTCCGACATTATGGGCATCATCGGCTAGAAATTGTTCCCGGCATTTACTGCCGGGACCTCTAGAATGATGTTCCCACGCCGATCAAGGCCCCGGCAATAAATGCCGGGGACGGCTTAATTTACAAACAATCTAACTCTACTGGAGACCTTTAAATGGCTGCCAAAGAAGTCAAATTCGGCTCAGACGCGCGTGATCGCATGCTGGAAGGCGTCGACATCCTCGCAAACGCCGTCAAAACAACCCTCGGCCCCAAAGGCCGCAACGTCGTCATCGAGAAATCCTTCGGCGCGCCGAAGATCACGAAAGACGGTGTATCTGTTGCCAAGGAAATCGAACTGGAAGACAAGTACCAGAATCTCGGCGCACAAATGCTGCGCGAAGTTGCTTCCAAGACCAACGACAAAGCCGGTGACGGCACAACGACTGCCACAGTGCTGGCTCAAGCGATCGTTCGCGAAGGCCTGAAGCGCGTTGCGGCTGGCATGAACCCGATGGATCTAAAGCGCGGTATCGACAAGGCGACTGCTGAGATCACAAAGGACCTGCTGCGCAAAGCGTCCAAGATCAAAAACTCTGACGAAATCGCGCAGGTCGGCACAATCTCCGCCAACGGTGAAGCGACAATCGGCCAGATGATCGCCGACGCCATGTCCAAAGTGGGCAATGAAGGCGTCATCACCGTCGAAGAAGGCAAAACAGCCGACACAGAGCTTGATGTCGTTGAAGGCATGCAGTTCGACCGCGGTTACCTGTCGCCTTACTTCATCACAGACCCAGAAAAGATGCGCGTTGAGCTGGACGATCCGTTCATCCTGCTGAACGAAGGCAAGCTGACATCGCTGCAGCCCATGCTCCCGATCCTGGAAGCCGTTGTGCAAAATGGCAAGCCGCTCCTGATCATCGCGGAAGACATTGAAGGCGAAGCGCTCGCGACTCTCGTGGTCAACAAGCTGCGCGGCGGCCTGAAAATCGCAGCGGTCAAAGCCCCAGGCTTCGGCGACCGTCGTAAAGCCATGCTGCAGGACATCGCGATCCTGACAGGCGGCACGGTCATCTCAGAAGACCTCGGCATCAAGCTCGACAATGTTACGCTGAAAGACCTCGGCAAAGCCAAGCACGTCCACATCACGAAAGACGATACTGTCATCGTCGATGGCTCCGGCAAGAAGGGCGATATCAAGGCCCGCGTCGAGCAGATCCGCAAGCAAGCGGAAGACACAAGCTCGGATTATGACCGTGAGAAGCTGCAAGAGCGTCTGGCGAAACTCGCTGGCGGTGTGGCAGTCATCAAGGTCGGCGGCTCGACTGAAGTGGAAGTGAAAGAGCGGAAAGACCGCGTCGATGACGCGCTGAACGCCACACGCGCCGCTGTTGAAGAAGGTATCGTTCCTGGCGGTGGCACAGCCCTGCTGCGCGCCTCTCGCTTCATCGACGTCGAAGGCGCCAACGATGACGAGCAGTCCGGTATCGAAATCGTCAAAGCCGCCCTCACCTACCCACTGCGTCAGATCGCTGACAATGCCGGTGTCGAAGGCGCCGTTGTCGTCGGAAACGTGATTTCCAAGAACAAGGCGAACTACGGTTACGATGCGCAAAATGACGACTATGTCGACATGGTCAAAGCCGGCATCATCGACCCCGTCAAAGTCGTCCGCACAGCGCTGCAAGACGCCGCCTCCGTCGCGGGCCTGATCCTGACCACAGAAGCCGCCATCGTCGAAGCCCCAAAAGCTGACGCGCCAGCGATGCCAGACATGGGTGGCATGGGAGGAATGGGCGGCATGATGTAGCCTTTGGCAACATCATACCCGACCATTCCTGAGAGCTTTTGAAAGCGGCTCCGTCAAGAATTTGATCCAGTGGATCAAATTTAGGGGCCGGGTTCAAAACTTCGGAATCCAATAAGAGCCGCCTTGCAGTTATGCAGGGCGGCTTTTTGTCCAATGGGGTACATCCCGACATGAAATAAGGACGCAGTAAGAAACTTGGAAGGCACCATCACTACCAAGGACATCCCGTCGGAACTCACAAAGTTCTGTCAAGCGATGAAATATTCAGAGCTAAAGGCAGCTCTTGAGAAACTACATCATCACGCGGTGATGCTTCCAGAACATCATGATAAGGAACTTCTGAAACTTAGTATACCAGTTGGGCTTTACTATCTTTTGAAGCGACGTCGGGTTTCAAAGCAATGGGCTAGAGTTTTGGACGATGAGTGGGCAATTGAAGCCTTGTCATTCATTGCATACTTCAACAGATTATATGGTCGCTTGAGCACGTCCGCGCAGAACAGGTTGAGGAATGATGCTTTATCACGCTTGAGGGTCTCCAATGACATTAGACCTTTAGCTCATGAATTGACCGCAGGCTTCTACTTCGCTTCGAGAGGGTATAACGTATCTTTCCCTGACTTAGACGGAGAAGAAAACTTCGACTTATTGTGTGAGAACGAAAACGTCTCAATAGAAGTGGAAGTGAAAACGGTTACGTCTGAAACTGGAACAAGCCTTAATCGAAGAGACATACTGCGATTTGTCGATAGGTTGATCGTTCCCTCGGATGGGATAGAAGTCGAAGAGAGCTTTGATGTCCATATAAAACTTTCGGGAAAATTCCCTAAATCGGATAAAGAGCAAAGAAAACTTGATGCGCTTGTCAGACGTTCGATCGCAGGACAATGCGATGTTGTCGAACCAGACGCAGCAGTTAGGTGGCTAAAGAAAGACAGCTTTATTTTCCGAGGAACTGACTTTGAAAAGAAACGCGCCCTTATCAAATTAGCCAATAAAGAACGGGAGAAAGGGCATCAGGTTTTTGCATCGCTGATAGGCCAACATCTTGTCAGGATAATTATATCCTCAGAACGTCAACATCAGCTACTTAGCGAAATAGTCGATAGATGTAAGAAAGCATCCAAACAACGCCCGGCCTAACGGCGGTAAGTTGTTTG
>JBCBGR010000197.1:0-5107 GCA_038526555.1 Pseudomonadota bacterium | reverse complement strand
CTCCAACACACGCTTTTGTGCGCCTGAGCGATCCAAATGCTCGCGCTCCAGCGGTGTTGGAGGATGTGGGTCGTGATGCTGACCTTTATGATCTTTACAGTTGTTTTCCCGTCGTTCCTTTGGAAGCGATGCGCATTCTGGGACTGGATATCGATGATGGCCCATTCACGCTAACAGGGGGGCTGCCCTTCTTCGGTGGGCCGGGCAATAATTACTCACTGCACGGGATTGCCGAAGCGCATCATGCTGTGCGCGGTACAGACAAGACAGCGGTCGTTTACGCCAATGGGGGTCTCGCCAGTAAGCATGCCGCCGGGCGTTATAGCGGCACAGCGCCGGAGACAGTGACCTTAAACCGTCATCCGGATGTTGCACCGTCCAAAACCCTCGAGATGTCCGAAAACCCTAGCGGGACGATTGTCTCCTACACAGTCGAATACAAACGCGGCGAGGCCACAGGTGTCTTGGTCGTGGGTGAAACAGATGCCGGCGCGCGCTTTTACGCGCGGGCAGATGTGGTGTTGGCGCATACGTTCCTTGATGATGATCCCATCGGCGCACCGATCAAGACAAACACCCAGAACGGGATGAACCTGATAACCCATCTTTAACGCTAAGTTCTAAGCGGGTTTTAATAGCGTTCGTCTATGTACCGCGCATGGTTCGACCTCGTTTGAAAGGCTTCGCGCTCACAAGCGCTGCGGCGATGCTTCTATCCGCGTGCGGCAGCATGCCCGAATATGGCCCCTATCCGGGTCCGGCTCAGCCGGGATATTCCGGTCCTGTGGCGGATTGGCGGGGGTTGCCGTCTGTGAGGCCGCCGAGCCGGTCTATTCCCCAGAATGCGACACCGATCCCGAATGGAATACTCTCTGATCGTGTGACCTATGATCAGACAGATCCACGTTGGGGTCAGGACCGTTTGGGGCGTGGTGGCGGCACACTTTCGCGCGAAGGCTGCGTCGTTACGTCTGTGGCGATGGCGATGACCAATAGTGGTTTTCCGATTGATCCCGGTGATCTCAATCGGCGTCTGACACAATCTGACAACCTCACCCATAGCGGCCTGCTGAAGTGGAAGGGTGTGTCTGAAGTCTCTGGCGGACGAGTCAAAGCGACCTTCTATGACACGGTTAGTGAACCGCTCATTCAGGGATGCCTTGCCAAAGGGGATTACCCGCTGGTGCGCTTCTATCTGCCTAATGGTCGGTCGCACTGGGCCATGATTTTGGGTCGCTCAGACAAGGGCTACCACATGCGGGACCCGCTGCGGGTTTCAGACGAACCGCTGATTTTCCCACGTGATAGCAGTGCCTTTAAATCGCTACGCTGCGTTGGTCGGGCTTAAGCGTTCAGCAAAACCCGTTTGAGCAATTTCCCGCTTTCGGTGCGCGGCAGTGTCTCAACAATCTCAATTTCGCGCGGCGCTTTCACGTGGCTGATCCGTTCGCGGGTGAACGCGATCAGCTCCGCATCTAGCGTATCAGATTTGGCTCCCGGAACCGTCTGGATGAAAGCTTTCACCCGTTCGCCCATTTCATCACACGGCACACCGAGCACCGCCGCATCCAGAACGGATGGATGTTCCAGCAGGATATTTTCTGTCTCCTGCGGGTAAATATTCACGCCGCCCGAAATGATCATATTGGCTTTGCGGTCGGTCAGGAACAGATAACCATCCGCATTCATGTGCCCAATATCGCCGAGCGTTGACCAACCCTCTTGGCTTGGGTGATAAGCCCCTTTCGTCTTTTCCGGATCGCCGAGATATTCGAAGCGGCTCTCGCCTTCGAAATAGACGCCTCCCGTTTCATCGGGTCCGAGAAGCTCCCCCGTTTCTGAGTCACAGATATGGACTTTGCCATAAATGGCGCGCCCCACGGAGCCAGGGTTAGCGAGCCATTCCGTCGCGGTCAGATAGGTCAGCCCATTGCCTTCCGACCCGCCATAATATTCTGAGACAATCGGCCCGAGCCAATCGATCATCGCATGTTTGATATGCACCGGGCAGGGCGCGGCAGCGTGCAGGACAAGCTGCAAAGAGGTCAGATCATATTTCGCGCGTAAGTCTTCCGGCTGTTTCAGCAAACGCACAAACATGGTCGGTACGACTTGCGTGTGCGTGATACTCTGGTCTTGAATTGATTTCAGAAACGTCTCCTCACGGAACTTGTCCATCACATAGACATGACCGCCCAAGCGCTGCACAGCGAGGCAGTAGACGAGTGGTGCTGCATGGTAGAGCGGGGCGGGCGAGAGATAGCGAGTCTCTGCTGTGAACCCGAAGAGATGCGCAAACAGGGGCAAGGCCGCACTGGGCGTTTCCACCCCATCATCGGGTAGGGTGACTTTGACACCTTTGGGGCGCCCCGTTGTCCCCGAACTATAGAGCATGTGAAAGCCTGCGCTCTCATCCGCAATCGGCGTGTCGGGAAAGTCTGCGGCGAAGGTGTTGAAGTCTGGAAAGCCCTCTAACGGATAATCTGCCCAGAAGATCATGTCGGTCAGCTTGCCGTCGCGTTTCAAAGCGGCTGTGACGTCCGCCGCATGGCCGACGTGACCGTCCGTGATCAGCAGTTTGGAGCCAGAGTCACGCAAGATATAATCTGTCTCATCATAGGAGAGGTGCGTGGCCACCGGACAGATCAGGAGGCCTGCGCGCTGCGCTGCCCAATAGATCGGAATGAAGGACAGGCTGTTCTTCTTCCAGATCGCAAACCGATCGCCACGGTTCAGGCCCAGCGCGCGAAGCGCATGGGCATATTGGTTCGCGCATTTGTCCAGTTCGGCGTAAGTCAGCTGTCCGGTGACCTCGCCATTAGCGTCCAGCATGGATAAGGCCAACACGTCCGGCTGGCTCCGCGCAAACTCTCTTGGATGCATGTCACTCTCCCACGGTTTTTCTGAGAATAGTGAAAGGGGAGAGCGGTCTGGGCAAGGCATAGTCGACCAGTATCAGGAATGTGAGATGATTAGCTCAGTAGAGGAGAGGTGTAGCGCGCATCATGCGCAAGCGGTGAGGGATCACCCCGCATCATCGCGGTCAGCGCGCTGCCAAAATCCGTCTCATAGGAAAAGCCAAAATTGCGCGTGATCCGGCGGCCATCATAGACGCGTCCCAAAGTGGTCGGAAGTTGCCAACCCTTCTGATCATAAAGACGCGTCACGTCAGGGTGGTAGCCTCGGATCACTGCAGCTGCGTCGCGGTTCAGCATCATGATGTCGCTTCGCGAAAAAGGCGTCGGCGCTGAGACAATGTAAAGGCCGAACCCAATCTGCGGGGCTTGGTCGAGCGCGCACAGATGGGCGCGCGCCATATCCGCGACTGTGGCCCGCCGGTTCAGCAGCTCATTCATTTTCATGTTCGGTCCGGACAGGCTGTGGTGGGTGTCATCATCTTCAGGGAAGAAACGTGACGTCCGTAAAACAATTACGTTCAACCCTTTCGTCAGATGATGCTGACGACACAGGGCTTCGGCAGACAATTTGCTAACCCCGTAAATATTGCGCGGTTCAATCGGTCCAAAACTTTCGTCCATCCAGACGGCGACATCAGAGGTTTCATCTCGGATGGCCTGACTCGCCATCAGCGAGGTGGTGGATGTGAACACGAAGGGGATATTTCGCGTGGAGGCCTCTTCGAGCAAGTTCAGCGTGCCGGTCACATTGGTATCGATGAAGGCTTTCTGCGGGTAACGGACGATATCAGGTTTATGCAGGGCGCCCGCATGGATGACGCCTGTAATGTCAGTCTCTTCAAAGATTGATCGAACCGTTTCACGATCTGCAACGCTGCCAATATGCGTGGTCCAGTCTCCAGGCGCTGGATCAAGACCGATAAACTGATCGCCCCGCGCGCGCAGCATCGGCGCGACATGCCGTCCGAGCCAGCCGGACGATCCTGTCAGAAGAATGGCCATGGCGAACCTTAAGGAACCGAAACCAGACTGAAAACCTAACTTGGGGAAAATAGAAACGTCTTTCGTTTAAAAAGTTCTTGATTTGTTCTCATTCATCTGATTGCTTAGGGACAAGTCAGTGAGGAGGCGCCGATGGTCGCCCGGATCAGTACAGTCGCCTTTGAAGGCTCAGAAGCCCGCCGCGTCGATGTGCAAGTCCAAGTCAGCACAGCAGGTCGCGCGCATTTCGCGATTGTCGGTTTGGCGGACAAGGCGGTGGCGGAAAGCCGGGAACGGGTTGTCGCGGCCTTTGCAGCGCTGGGACTGTCGCTGCATGGCAAGCGGGTGACGGTGAATTTGGCGCCCGCGGACCTACCGAAGGAAGGGGCGCATTATGATCTTCCGATTGCGCTTGGTCTGATGGGGGCGTTGGGCGTGATCCCGCCCGAAGACTTAGACGGGTTTGCCGCCATTGGTGAGCTGGCCCTCGACGGAACTTTGGCAGCGGTGCCTGGCGCGCTGCCGGCCGCGGTCATGGCAAACAGTCATGGCCTCGGACTGATCTGCCCGGAGCCCAATGGGGCAGAGGCGGCGTGGGCAGGGGACTTATCCCTGCTCGCGCCGCGTACCCTCATCGGGTTGATCAATCATTTTAAAGGCACGCAAGTGATGGCGCGTCCCGAAGCGGGGCCGCTACTTGATACGACCGCAAACGTGCCTGATCTGCGTGACGTGCGTGGACAGGAAAGCGCCAAGCGTGCGCTCGAAATTTGTGCGGCTGGGGGTCACAATCTGCTGATGGTGGGTCCGCCAGGATCGGGAAAGTCCATGCTGGCGGAACGCTTGCCAGGGCTTTTGCCTCCATTGGACGCGCGGGAATTGCTTGATGTGTCCATGATCCATTCAGTCGCGGGATTGCTAGAACGCGGTGCGCTGACACGGGCCAGACCGTTCCGCGCGCCGCACCATTCAGCGTCCATGCCCGCTCTGGTCGGGGGTGGGGCGAAGGCCAAGCCTGGCGAGGCGTCACTGGCTCACCGGGGCGTACTGTTTCTGGATGAACTCCCGGAATTCTCGCCGCAAGTTTTGGACAGTCTCAGACAGCCGCTGGAAACAGGTCAGATTGCCGTCGCGCGTGCCAATGCGCACGTGACCTACACAGCGGCACGGGTTCATCGCCGCCACCAGTTGGAATCGCGCTGGGTAGG
>JBCBGR010000196.1:0-5120 GCA_038526555.1 Pseudomonadota bacterium | reverse complement strand
CGTCGATGCGTTTCTTAGTCTTGATAACGGACTGACGGACAGTCTCAGACTCAACAGATTTGAAGACATCGTTGAAGACGGCCTCAGACATGCCGAGTGGGTTCTCATCGGAGACAACCAACTTGGCGTGCGCGTCGAACTTGGTTTCGCGCAGTGCGGCTTGGCGCTCCATCTTGTCTTCAAATCTGTTGAGTCTGAGACTGTCCGTCAGTCCGTTATCAAGACTAAGAAACGCATCGACGGCCGCAAGACCGACGAAGTGCGTTCCATTGAAGCGATGGCGGGTTTGCTGCCGCGCACGCACGGTTCTGCTCTGTTCACCCGCGGTGAAACACAGGCCATCTGTGTCGCCACACTGGGTACGTCAGAAGATGAGCAATTCGTTGATCAGCTCACAGGCACGATCAAGAACAAGTTCATGCTGCACTATAACTTCCCGCCTTACTCTGTCGGGGAAACAGGTCGCATGGGCGGTACGTCCCGTCGTGAGCATGGCCACGGTAAGCTCGCCTGGCGCGCGCTTCAGGCTGTCCTGCCCACCGTTGAGGACTTCCCTTACACAATCCGTCTGGTCTCAGAGATCACAGAATCAAACGGCTCGTCCTCCATGGCGACAGTCTGCGGTTGCTCTCTGGCGATGATGGATGCGGGTGTGCCGATCAAGCGCCCTGTCTCCGGGATCGCGATGGGCCTGATCAAGGACGATAATGGCATTGCCGTTCTGTCTGACATTCTTGGTGACGAAGATCACCTGGGCGACATGGACTTTAAGGTCGCTGGAACGACCGAAGGCATCACATCACTTCAGATGGATATCAAAATCGCCGGGATCACCGAAGAGATCATGGAAACGGCGCTCGCCCAAGCCCATGATGGACGCCTGCACATCCTTGAGAAAATGAATGAAGCGCTCACAGAATCTCGTGACTCTGTGGGTGAATTCGCACCGCGCATCGAGCAGATGCAGATCCCTGTCGATAAAATCCGTGACGTGATCGGCTCTGGCGGTAAGGTCATTCGTGAAATCGTCGACACCACAGGCGCCCGCGTCTCTGTCGAAGATGATGGGTCTATCAAGATCGCGTCTAACGATCAGAAGTCCATCGACGCCGCGAAAGAGTGGATCGTCTCTCTGACGGCTGAACCTGAAGCCGGTGCGATCTATAAAGGCAAGGTCGTGAAGGTCGTCGATTTCGGCGCGTTCGTGAACTTCTTCGGGAAGAAGGACGGCCTCGTCCACGTCTCAATGATCAAGGCTGAACGGGTCAACCACCCAAGCGACTTCCTCGAAGAAGGCCAAGAAGTCTGGGTCAAACTGATGGGCTTTGACAATCGCGGCAAGGTTCGCCTCTCCATGAAGCATGTCGACCAAGAGACAGGCGAAGAGGTCGAAGTCGAAGAGCGCAAGCGCCCGTCTAAGGACGAAGATGCTGACGGCGATGACAAGCCCCGCAAGCCCCGCCGTCGTCGCGCCAAGAAGCGTGACGAGGAAGAATAGGGACCGCTAAGTCTTCAAAAAGAAAGCCCGCCATTTCGGCGGGCTTTTTTTATCCCATCAAGTCGACAAGGTCGGGATTAGGGCCTGGTCGGCCGGTTACCGCGTCAACATGTATGGTCACCAATCGCCAGATAATTGTGTCCCCATCTTCTATGATAGCACGTTCGGCTGGGACAAACTCCCCATCCGCAGGCGCAATCATATTATTAGGTTTCTGAATGTAATACTGCCAGATGCGATAAAAGTCCGCATCTTGGTCCCAAGAGTCGCTTAGGCTGTAATGTCCCGCTGAATAACGGTTGCCACTCGCCTTGCTATCTACCGGATTCGTGTAGGTCGCAGAAAAATTGGTTGGCGCTTTAGGCTGTCCTGGTGAGCGCCTGACAAAGTCAAAAGATTTTGAAACTGTCGAATTATTCTTGGCCTCCACCAAAGCATCTTCCACAGTAAACGGACCGTCGCCTGCCAAAGTCACTTCTGTGTGGAAGAAAATTCCAACGACACGGAGGTCTACTTTAATTGTCACAAAAATCTCCTTAAAAGTGTAAATATTATTACACGCCTTTAGGGTGATAATTTAATGATCTCCATAGCTGCAGTTGTCGTTTTGTTACAACTCACCGACGAACCTCATTTACTGAGGCGCAGACGACATCCGGATCAGACGTCCATTCTCCGGGTCCTCAATCAGCAAGAGCACCGTTCCGTCGCTCGCAATGTCAACGTCGCGCACACGGAAACGATCCTCATCTGTCTTCGCATCGGAAAGCAGGATAACTTCTTCGCCTGTGGCTGGATCAACCTTGCGCAGATCACCTGAGGCCAGTCCGCCGACCAGCGCGTGACCGTCCCAACCCGGGAAAACATCCCCGCGATAGATGGCCAGACCGGACGGGGCGATGGACGGGGTCCAGCCATGGGCGGGTGCGTTAAAGCCTGTATGCTCTTCCTGCGGACTGATCCGGGCCCCTTGATAATCCAACCCGGCGGTCGCGACGGGCCAGCCATAATTGCCACCCGCTTCCAGCAAGTTGAGCTCATCACCGCCGCGCGGGCCATGTTCGTGCGCCCAGATAACGCCTGTGTCCTGGTCGACGGTCAGGCCTTGGACATTACGGTGACCCATGGTGAATAGCTCTGCCATAGCGCCGTCCCCAAAGTCAGGATTGTCACGCGCGGCCTCGCCATCCAGAGTTAAGCGAACGACTGATCCCAGATGGGAGCTTGTGATCTGCGCCTCTTCGCGCATGGAAAACGCATCACCCAAAGCTAGCAAAAGGGTCCCATCGCCCGGAAAGGCAATCTTTCCGCCATAATGATTACCCGCCTCTTTCGCTGGGAGGGCCCTGAAGACCGTTTCGACATTGGTGAGCTGATCGTCCGCAAGCGTAGCGCGCAGCAGACCTGTATTATTCGCGGCCCAATCTCCATAGGAATAGGACATATAGACAGTCCCAGAGGTCTCAAAGTCTGGCGCGAGGGCAATATCGAGGAAACCACCCTGCCCCTCTGTTGCGATCCGATTGTCTGCCAAAGCGACGATCTCGTCAGGTAGACCGGTAATCTCTGTGACCTGCCCATTGGCGACGCGCCAGAGTTGGCCAAACTTTCCTGTTACGAGGAAACCTCCATCTGGCAATTCTGCCGCCGCCCACGGCGAGGCCAGACCCTCAGCAATAATATCAAGCTGGAAGTCAGATTGTGGTTGCTCAGGCAAGTCTGGTGCGGGTTGCGGTTCGAGACAAGCGGTGAGGGTAATCAAGCTCAACCCCATGAGGCCTGTCTTGATCCATCCAGCCTGTCTCATATCACCGCTCCAAAATTTGACCTTTGTTACGCTCTAGGCTTAGCAGGAAATGGCGCAAGTCAAAGAGGGAGCTTCGCTTTGAAGACGTTTCTGAAATTTCTGCTGGGCTGGATCATCGGGGCAGTGAGCACAACTGCCTTAGGCGTCTTCTTCCAGACTCAGAATGTCATCTCGCGCCTCAAGGATATTGGCGCAGAGGTGAGTCTCAGGGAGCGCATATCCATGAGCCTTTATGATCTCATGCATTTAGGATCGCTCTATATTGTCTTTATCGCTATCGGGACCTTGGTCGCCTATCTCGCGGGACTGCTTGTTTATCGCCTCGCCGGCTTTGGTCGCCCGATTGTCTTTGCCGTGGCCGGCGCCGTTGCAATGCTGGTTATGCTCTTACTGATGAAAAATGTCTTCTTTGGTGTTCAGCCGATCGCCGGAGCGCGCGACATTGCCGGCCTTGGTTTCCAGATGTTGGCAGGTGGGCTCGGCGGGCTCTTATTCGAGCGGATTACCCGTCAAAGAAGCGGCTTACAGCTCTAACTTGACCAGAGACATTTTGATTCATTCGTGATGCATCTGGCGATGCTTTACGCCCGGTTTCTTCAGCGAAAATGGGATGGTTCAGCATAAGATCAATGATCTCTTCGGGGTCATCCACGTCGCTTAAATCCAATTCGCAATCCTGCTTTGACGTGGTTGCTAACTGAGCCACAGGCAGGTCACGGGATTTGAGTTCTGCGGCAAGCTGCTGGCGGCTTTCTTCACTTCGAGCATCTTTGTCCTGACAGGAAACGCGCTGTAGCTTGACCGTCATTGTAAATTCCGAACCGCGCCCTTCGCGAGAATTCACGATCAAATCACCATCCATCATCCGGGCCAGTTTACGCGCAATGGCCAAGCTCAAACCTGCGCCGCCATATTTCCGCGTCATATAGGCGTCGGCCTGCAGGAAGGGCTTAAACAGACGTGATTGTACCTCTTCGCTGATCCCTTGTCCTGTATCAGCCACAATAATGGTGGCATGAAGCTGATTGCCCACGGTCTGCGCCGTGGCGTGGACGTGAATCCGCCCATCATGCGTAAATCGGACCGCGTTAGACAGCAGGTAGCGCAAACATTGTTTCAGGCGATTCGCATCACCCACTACAGCATCTTCCAATTCTGCGCCGATAAAGTGCGTAAATTCGAGACCTTTATCCTCGGCCGGGCGCGCCCAATCTGTGACCTCACCAGAAACAACACGGTCGAGACGGACGTCATCCTTATCCAGCGTGAGGCGATCGCCCTCAATCGTGGACATGGTGATTAGGCTATCAAGCAGATCAAAGAGGACTTGACCGCTATCCTGGACGGCTTTGGCCTGATTGAGCAGCGCTGGATCCTCCGTATTGTGGATCATCGCATCGCTGATGCCGATAATCCCATTAAGAGGCGTGCGAAGCTCGTGATTGATGACACCGAGAAATTCGGTCTTCATTTTTTCAGCGGACAGCGCTTCTTGAGAGAGCGCCTGCATCTTCCGGTTATTCTTCTCCCGGTAACGCAGGAAGGCCAGCAGCATGTTAAAGGCAATGGTCAGGCCAGCAATGAGGATCCAGAGCATCCGGTTCAACCGGCTTTGCTGCTCCAGCTGGATGGCTTTCAACTCGGCTTCACGTTGTAGCGCAGCTTCACGTTCAGTCTGTCTTTCTCGTGTATTTTCGAGGGTGGACAGCAGAGAGGTCAAACCCGCGGCATTGGATGATTGGACCTCATTTATCTGCACATCGGCCCAACGTTTCAGCAAATCTGACCAAAGCTTTGTATCTCCTCGGTTCATTG
>JBCBGR010000195.1:0-5142 GCA_038526555.1 Pseudomonadota bacterium | reverse complement strand
AAGGCTCGAGCGTTTCCGGGTTCGGCACGGTCGATGGGATTTTCCGCATCCCGTCCATATCGTCAGAAACAGGGTATGGTCCTTCCGGTCTGCCGCATATCGGGACTTTTGGTGAAGTGGTCCGGACGACCATGGTCCGCCATGCGTTTGAAGCGATGACGGGCAGGCAAATTCCGACGACCATCCTTTGTGTTTCTGACGATATGGACGGGATGCGGAAAATCCCATCGACCGTGCCGAACCCGGAAACGCTCGAGCCTTATCTGCAAATGCCGCTCACGGCTGTGCCTGATCCATTCGGCACGCATGAGAGCTACGGCGTACATATGAATGCGCGGCTGCAGAGCTTCCTCGATAGCTTTGGCTTCGACTATGAATTTCGCAGCGCGACGGAGCTTTATCGGAACGGGACCTATGATCCCTATCTGATCCGAGCGCTTGAAAAGTTCGATGACATCATGGGGGTCATGCTGCCCACACTCGGCGAAGAACGCCGCGCCACTTATTCGCCCTTCCTGCCGATTAGCCCCTCTTCAGGTCGCGTCCTGTATGTGCCGATGAAGGCGGTGGACGCCAAAGACGGAACCATCACGTTCGAGGACGAAGACGGAACCGAGGTAACGGTCCCTGTCACGGGCGGGAATGCCAAGCTGCAATGGAAGCCGGACTTTGGCATGCGTTGGGCCGCCTTGGGCGTCGACTTTGAAATGTTCGGTAAGGACCATCAAGACAATGCACCGATCTATTCCAAGATTAGCAAAATTCTTATGGGTCCGGGGGGCGGCGAACCGCCCGTCCAATATGTCTATGAACTCTTCCTTGATGAAAAAGGCGAGAAGATTTCCAAGACCAAAGGCAACGGCATTTCCGTCGAACAATGGCTGGAATATGCGCCGCAGGAATCACTGTCTCTCTTTCAGTTCAACAGACCGCGGGTCGCGAAGAAGCTCTATTTCGATGTCATCCCGAAAATGGTCGATGAATATTATCAGCACTTGGCCGCTTTTGAAAAACAGGACGAGAAAGCGCGTCTGAACAATCCGGTCTGGCACATCCATAATGGCGAGCCACCAGCTTATATTCCGCCGCTGACCTATCAGCTTCTGCTGAACTTGGTGAGCGCGGCCAACGCCTCATCCAAGGGCATCCTCTGGGGCTTCATCACACGCTACGCCCCAGATGCGTCGCCGGAGACCAATCCAGAACTCGATCGTCTCTGCGATTATGCGGTGCGTTATTATCGGGACTTTGTTGCGCCGACGAAAGCCTATCGCGAACCCACAGATAAGGAACGCGCGGCCCTCTCAGACCTCGCGACACGCTTACGCTCTGTTCCTGACAGCGAAGCGCAAGACGGTGAAGCCTTGCAGACCCTGACCTTCACAGTCGGCAAGGACCATGAATTTGAGAACCTCCGAGACTGGTTCACCGCCATCTACGAGGTCACCATGGGACAGAGCCAAGGCCCTCGCTTTGGATCCTTTGTCGCGATTTACGGTCCTGTAGAAACCGCGGACATGATCGAGGCGCGGCTGGGCTAGACACGGGCCTTCACGTCTTCGTGGGAATCGCACGCAAGCCGTCCATTTCATGCTAAGCGCCTCTCTATGACACGCTGGCTGATCATAGGACTCACACTACTCGCCTCGCCCGCCCTCGCGTCTGACACGGCGCGCGCACTCCTCAATCAGGGTGAGTATGTCGAAGCGCGCGAAACCGCGCTCTCTGAGAACACAGTCGAGGGCCTAAACCTGGCTGGCGAAGTCATGGCGGCTGAGATCATGCTCATGCGGGTCGATGACGCAGGCAATCACGCTAAAGGCGCGATCCGGCTAGCCGAACAAGTGCTCGACGAAGACCCAGAGAATGTCGAAGCCAAGTTCCTTCGCGCCATTCATATGGGCTTTCGCACGCGGAGCAGTTCCGCCTTTACGATCCTGATGAATGGCCTTGTCGGCAAAACACGCCGCGCCATTGAAACCTTTGAAGCCGCCGCGCCGAACGACCCGCGCGTCGATGCGCTTTACGGCGCTTGGCACTTAGGCATTGTCCGCGCAGCGGGCGATGGACGGTTCGGGGCTTCACTGGAAGAGGGCCTCGCCGCCTATGACCGGGCTGTCGCGGCGCAGCCCGAAGACATTGTCGTCATGAGTAATTATGCGTTTTCACTGATCGTCATGGATGAACCTGACCTTTTGCCGCGGGCCAAAACCCTTCTGACACAGATTGAAGCCACTGAACCGAAGACCGCCACTGAAGCCGAGACAAAGGCCCGCATGATGCGTCTTAACGCTGTCATGGATGACCCGGACGCGTTGCGTGAATTATCCGTCGGTTTGCTCAATACCGAAGAAACGGCGGTTGACTGAAACATGCAAGCAGTTGGTCCTTCGTGTTCTCAGTCAATTACTATAAAATCAGACTATGTTTTCCGTTGAACTCGCTTGGTTTGAATTTGATCTCCCCGATCATGCGCGCGTGGAGGCGACCGTCGCTTCGCCTAATCCGCTTTTCCCCGATAGTCGGGTGACCACCCGCTGGATGGCCTCGCTCGACCGATTTGAACTCGGCTTTCAATTGAGTGCGACGCAGGACCTCACCCACATTAGCCGTAACGCGTTTGATAGTGACGAACCCGGCCTAGCCGCCCAGCCGTTTAATCAAAACGGGATTCCCGCTTTACGCTTCGGTGCCTATGACCGCACGCGCAGCCGGATTGACTGGGCGTTTCATCTGCATGGCCTGACGCTGATGCTGGACCTGACCGCGAGCGGTTTTGCCCGCACGCTGCCGACTGAAGCGGAACGTGCGGAGCATGAGGCGATTATCGCGAGTGTCAGACGAGTTCGGGCCTAGCCCCCAACAAAGGCGCAGATCTTATTACCATCCGGGTCGCGCAAGTAAGCGCCATAGGGATTACCCGGCGCACCCGTGCGCTCTCCTGGTTCCCCCTCACAGGTCCCGCCATTGGCGCAGCCTGCTGCATGAAACGCATCCACTTGTTCCCGGCTGGACGCGCGAAACCCAATCGTCCCGCCATTGGCGAAGGTCGCCGCTTCGCCATCGCGCGGAGGTGCCACGCCAAATGCCCCAGCGCCGCCCATAGAGCCGTAAAAGGCGCGGTCGCCCATGCGCTGGCCCTGAATGCCGAGCGCGCCCAGCGCGGCATCATAAAACGCAATCGATTGATCCGGGTCGTTCGCACCGACCATGACGTGAGTGAACATGAGTTACTCCTTATAAACCTTAGAGGAAGACAGACCGGCTAATTTTCTTATCAGAAACAATGTTTCCTGATGGGGTGCCAATAGTAGATAATTGTTTTCCCATCACCCAACGGCCTTGCACGACACTCATAGATATCGGCTTTCTTTCTTGAGTTGGCATTGCCGTCTTTGTAACAAACCCTTGCGCCCTGACTGTATCGTTGGTTCGCGTGCCAGCACAGATTTTGGTTGCTGATTGTCATTTCGACAGTTCCGTCGGTTGAGTCGAACCCGTCATCGACAGGCATAATTGTGACAACTTGCCGTTCTTCCGTCTCGGAAACATCTTCGGTCTCAGAAACATCCTTGGTCTCAGAAACATTGGGGTTGTCTTGAGCCAATATTGCAGATGGCAAAAACAAGACGATGACGGTGAAAAACCATTTTAAGGCCATGAGCTCCCCCTAAAAAAATCAGCCCCACCAAAAGTGCGGGCGGGCGAGGAGTCAAGTTCATTTGTGAACTGCCTATCCGAAAACCCTGTTCTATTCAGACTTTCTGAGAAGCCATCGCTTCTTTGCGCAATTCACTCGCCCGCCTTTTCTCGGACTCAGACTTCAGCTGCCCACAGGCTGCCATAATGTCTTCCCCGCGTGTTTTGCGGATCGGGGCGGCGAGGCCAGCTTTTTTGAGGCGTCGGGCGAAATCCTCAATGACAGGCATGTCGGAACATTCGTAAGGCGAGCCGGGCCAAGGGTTGAACGGGATGAGGTTCACTTTGGCGGGAATACCTTGCAGCTTGGTTATGAGGTTGCGCGCATGTTGCGGACTGTCATTCACGCCCTTGAGCATGACATATTCAAAGGTAATCCGCTTTGCGTTGCTCAGCCCCGGATAATCACGGCAGGCCTGCAACAGCTCGTCCAACGGATATTTCTTATTGATCGGCATGATCTTGGTGCGAGTCTCGTCATCGGCCGCATGCAGACTAATCGCGAGCATCGGGTTGGCTTCCGCCCCGACCCGATCAATATCAGGCACCACACCAGACGTCGAGACCGTAATCCGTCGCCGTCCGATGGAAAGCCCCTGATCATCGCTAATCCGGTCGATCGCCTCGATCACATTGTCTGTATTATAGAGCGGCTCGCCCATGCCCATAAAGACGATGTTGACGAGCTTGCGATCCTCAATGCTGGAAGGCCACTCACCAAGATCATCGCGGCACACCATCACCTGCAGAACAATTTCAGCCGGCGTCAGATTACGGACCAGTCGCTGCGTACCCGTATGGCAGAAAGTGCAAGTCAGCGTGCAACCGACTTGGCTGGAGACGCAAAGCGCGCCAGAGCGAGAGACATCCGGGATAAAGACGCTTTCGACTTCAATCCCGGGGGCCATGCGGATCAAATATTTGCGCGTACCGTCCTTGCTGACTTGATGCTCAATGATCTCTGGACGCTCTAGCGTAAAATACTCTGCCAGCTGCGCGCGGAAGCCCTTGGCGATATTCGTCATGGCGTCAAAATCAGTGACGCCCCAATGATAGACCCAGTTAAACAGCTGGGCCGCGCGCATCTTCACCTTTTTCGGCTCAACACCCATTTCCCGCAGATGATCCGCCATCTCGGATCGGCTAAGGCCCGGCAGGCGCACACGCCCATCCGGCAAGCGACCCGCGAGCGGCGTGGCCGCAGAATTATCAAACAAGGTGGTGGACATAGGGATATTCTTATAAAGGAAGAAACTCCGAGAGGCGAGAGGCCCTGAAATGCGAAAGACATATCCGTTTTGGTGAGGTCGTCATGAAGTTCAGGCCGATCGATGCCGTCATTACCGCAGGGCTTTTTCTGGCCGGAGGACTCTTCATACTCAATGATCGGACGCACCCTCACTCCGGACGAGCGCGGAAGTCTTGACGGTACAAAGGGTCAAG
>JBCBGR010000194.1:0-5154 GCA_038526555.1 Pseudomonadota bacterium | reverse complement strand
AGGTAACTGCAATGTAACGCGACCGCGCATTGTCGTGGGGTGCTCCCTGAACCTATAGACGCGCAACATGACACGAACTGCCATTCTATATCGAACCGTTTTTGCAGGCTGTCTGGCGCTGATCGCGGGATCAGTCGCGACCGCGCAGAGTCCAGAGGATGAAGCGCGCACGAGGATGCTGGATCAGCGTCACAAGGCGTGTCTGGAGCGCATCGCTGAGGATCAAGAGCTCGCCTTTGAGGAAGCCATGATTTGGCGCGATCAAGGCGGTGGCCGGCGCGCGCGCCATTGCGAAGCCATGGCTCTCTTCGCACTCGGTCATGAGGGCGAGGCGGCCCGGCGGTTGGATGAACTGGCGGAAGGCCGGGATGGTGGGTCTGAAGCGATGCGACTTAATTTTCGCTCAGAAGCTGCGAATTTCTGGCTGGCCGCGGAAGAGGCGGATAAGGCCTATGCGTCAGCCACCGCCGGACTGGACTATGATGAGGAGAATGCCGACTTACGCATCGCCCGCGCCCGCGCCCACGTGCAAAAAGGCGAGGTGAAAGCGGCAGAAGAAGAACTCAACCGCATTCTCTCAAAGAACGCAGGCCATGCCGAGGCGCTGCGATACCGCGCTGATACGCGCCTGAGGCAGGGGCGTCTTACAGGCGCGCTGGATGATGCGGAGGCGTCACTGGTGGCGGACCCGGACTCTGTTGAAACCGCCTTACTCCGTGGGCGCATCAAGGAAGCCATCCGCCTGTTTGAAGTGACGGCAGAGCCTGACCTTCAGCCTTGGGAGCTGAAAAACGAATAGGCTGAGCCTTATTCGTTTGGGCTAACCCCCTTCCGGCAGGTCCAGCGTTTCCAGGAAAAACTCCAGGACTTGACGATCGCGGTGGATGCGTGAGCTATTCGCGCGGAAGCCGTGCTTCTCGCCGGGGTAAGCTTCCAGACGATGATTGTGCTGCCCGCGTTTCTGTAACGCATCGATCAATTTAACCGTATGGCGGAAGACGACGTTATCATCCGCCATGCCGTGAATAATCAGTACAGGCTCCGTCAGACCTTCAAGGTGAGGGAAAACGGAGCCACCTTCATAAGCGCCCGGCGTATGGTTGGGATGATCGGGTCTTGGGTCGCCCAGAAAGCGTTCTGTGTAAGCCGTGTCGTAGAGCGTCCAATCGGTGACGGGGGCTCCCGCCACGCCCGACGCATAGAGATCGGTCTGACCCAGCATCATCAGGGTCATGTAGCCACCATAGGACCAGCCATAGACACCCATCCGATCAGGATCGATAAAGTCCTGCTGTTTGAGCCATTCAGCGCCGAGCGTTTGATCCACGACCTCAGCGCGACCCAATGCCCGGTCCAGAACATCCTCAAACGCCTTGCCGCGATTTGTACTACCCCGCCCATCAATGGCAAAGACAACAAAGCCGTGGTGGGCGAGCATCCGGGGGAGGTGCTTGCGGTGCCAACGATTCATGACGCGTTGGACGCCCGGTCCGCCATAAACGATGGTGACAGAGGCGCGGCGTTCGCCCGGTTGCAGGTCAAGCGGCTTGAAAAGGTTATAATGAAGCTCTGAGCCGTCCTCAGCGGTCAGCGTTCCATATTCGGGCTCAATGTGAGTCTCCAGATAAGGGGCGTAGGGATGATCTGCATCCAGTGCGTTTTCCAAGAGCCAGGTCAGCGGTGTACCGTCCGCTTCAAAAGCGCGGACCTGTCGGGGCGCATTGTCATTGCTGAACGTGCCGAGATAGCGCGAGCAATCCGCATTGAATGAGGCTTGATGCTGTCCGTCGCCTTGCGTGATTTGGGTGATCTCGAAAGGTGAAGCGGTTTCCTCTGCGTCTGCAAGGTCCGTTTCCGAAATCGCTGTTGGAGTGACTTTAAAGAGGTGCGTAGATGTCGGAGTCTCTGTCCAACCGCTGACATAGAGCGAATCATCAGGGGCGTGGCATTTGACGCTGCCCAGTAAGAGTTCCTCCGGCGTCAGGGCTGTCGCCCCGTCTGCCGTAATTTCGTAATAACGGCGCTTGCCGTCGCGCTCGCTGATCATCCGGAAACCGCCCTCAACAGGGATGAGGTTGCTCCGTATGTTGAGCCATGTGGGACTCTTTTCCTCATAGAAGACTTCCGACGATCCTGTAGACGCGTCGATCTTATAGATGGTGTGGGTTTTATTGTTCCGAGCGAGAATGCCCGCATAAAGGCTATCCCCGTCGGGGGACCAGGTGACACGGGTGAGGTAGACATCGGCGTCCTCACCCAGATCAACCCATGTCGTTGACCCTCCTGTCGTGCGGACCACGCCCAGCCGCACAGTGGCATTCTCAGTCCCGGCAAAAGGATAGCGCTGGTCCAGTGTCGTAATCCCGTCAGGGCCAATATTGGCGCGAGTCTCGATCGCAATCGGACTTTCATCAATCTGCGTGTAGGCCACGCGGCTGGCATCGGGTGAGAGCCAATAGCCCGTATTCCGGTCCAGTTCTTCCTGAACCACAAAGGAGGCTGTCGCGTTGCGGATTACGTTGGTCGCACTATCTGTGAGTTGTCGTTCCAGCCCGGTATCCAGCTCTTTGACGTAGAGCTCATCGTCGCGAACATAAGCGATAAGAGAGCCATCGCTCGAGACCTTTGGATCGGTTTCAAAGGCGGGTGTCGCCGTGACCTGGCGAGATTCCTCAGTCTCAAGGTCGTAGAGATAGATATCGCCGCCAAGTGGGAACATGAGCAGGTTGGACCCGACCCAGCTGTAATCGACAATGCCGTTGGCATAGATGCGTTGCCGTTCGCGGCGGTTCTTTTCTTCTTCAGAGAGTTCTTCCGGTCCGCCAATCAAGTCGGTTGAACTGACCAATAAGCGACCTTCGCCCGTTTCAATATCATAGGCCCAGAGGTCTAGCTGGCGCGCATTATCTTCGCGGCCCTGCAGCAAGGTCACGAAATCACCGCTGGGCGCGATTTTCGGGCGCGCCAGAGATGGACCATCAATGGAGGGTTCAGCGTGAATGCGTTCAGGGGTGAGACGCCCCTCGCCGGGGTCCGTGACCAGATAGCTACGACGCTGCGCGCGGGGCGTGAGGGCGTCAGAGGCTGCCTGTTGCAGCGCCGGAACCGTTTCCCGGGTCTCGCCGTCCACATCGACAGCCGGATCGCGTTCCTTCGCGCCGGAACAAGCGGCCAAAGCGGTGCTGAGTAGAAGCGTAAGAAAAAGGCGCATATCGACATCTCCGGGCCATGAACGATCTCCGGCCCACTGTGTGCGCCGCTTACGCCTCATCCGGGAGATCCGCAACTCTTGCGGAATGGGAGACGAACGAAAACAAGTCACCGAATTGATAGGCTTGCCAGAGCTGATCTTCGCGCCGATAGGGGAAGACATGGACATGACGCAACAAAAGCACGGGCGTTAAATGCCAGATTTGCGTTCGGTCTTTTTTGTCATTGGGCTGATGTCGCTAGCGCTGGGCTTGCTGATGTTTGTGCCGATGGTCGTTGACCTCCTCTATGGGGATCGCTCTTGGCAGGCCTTTGCCATTTCCGGCTTGATCGTCACCTTGATTGGAGGGGCACTGGCTACGGCGACTTACAGCCCTGTGCCAGATATTCGCGCGCGTGGCGCCTTCGTTTTGACGGTGTTTTCATGGATCGTGCTGTCCATTCTGGCCGCGCTTCCATTCCTGCTCGATCCCGTGCGGCTCAGCTTGACCGATGCGTTCTTTGAGTCGGTTTCCGGGATTACCACGACGGGGGCGACCGTTTTGACCGGGCTCGACACGATGCCCAAAGGCATCTTGCTTTGGCGCGCCATGTTGCAATGGATTGGCGGGATCGGGATTGTGGTTACAGCCATGGCAATCCTGCCCATGCTCGGCGTGGGTGGGATGCAGCTCTTTCGGTTGGAAAGTTCTGACGTGGGCGAGAAAATTCTGCCGCGCGCGCAATCCATCGCGCTGACGATTGCCGGGATCTATGTCGTTATGACGATTTCCTGCACGATCGCTTACACATGGACCGGGATGGACGGTTTTGATGCTGTTGCCCACGCCATGACGACGATTGCGACGGGGGGGTATTCCACCTCTGATGGATCGTTTGGGGCGTTCATGGAAGGCGGCGCCGACATAGTCTGTATGGTCTTCATGGTGCTCGGCGCGCTGCCTTTTGGGGTTTACATGTTGATGGTCCGGCGTGGGCAGTTCGGCGCACCTGCTCGCGATCCGCAGGTGCGCGCCTTTCTCCTTGTTGTGCTGATGCTGAGTCTACTGATCCTCGTGGCAGTCATCTCCTCAGGGGCGCAAGAGGCTGAGCAAGGATGGCTCCATGCTTATCGCCTGTCCGCCTTCAACACGATCTCGATCATTACGGGGACGGGCTATGCGACGGCTGATTATATGCAGTGGGGGCCTCTGGCCGTAGGCGCATTTTTCTTCTTCATGTTTATTGGCGGCTGCGCGGGATCGACCGCCTGTTCGATCAAGATATTCCGTTACCAAGTCGCGCTGGAAGCGTTGCGTGCCTATCTGTTCAGGATGCCGCGTCCGCATGCGATTGCGCCGATGCGCTATAATGGGCGACCTTTGCCCGATGCCATTGTCTACTCAGTCTTAGGCTATTTTTTCCTGTTCTTCATCACGGTCGCGACCGTCTCTGCCATTCTGGGCTCTGTCGGCTTGGACCCTGTCACAGCCTGGAGCGGCGCGGCCAGTGCAGTCGCGAATGTGGGTCCGGGTTTGGGAGAAGAGATTGGGCCCAGCGGCAATTACCAAGGCCTTCCCAATCTGGCGAAATGGGCGCTGATGACAGGCATGATCGTCGGGCGGCTTGAAATCATTACCGCGCTGGTCGTGCTCACGCCGAGTTTCTGGCGTGCCTAAGCTGGACGCGACCTAAGCCGCATCCAGTTTCGACACATCAAAGACAAATTCCTTTTCACAGAATTCGCAGCGTGCGCGGATCATGCCGTCTTCATCGGCCATCTCGACGCGTGTCTCTGCATCAAAGCTCTTGATGGTGTTCTCCAGACGGTCCGGCGCGCATTTGCAATCTGTCCGGATCATCTGCCGATCCAGAACCCGCACGCCGTCTTCGTTAAATAGACGATAGAGCAAGCGGTCCATCGGCAGGTCTGGATCGATCAGTTCGGCCGCCTCGACCGTGGAC
>JBCBGR010000193.1:0-5198 GCA_038526555.1 Pseudomonadota bacterium | reverse complement strand
AATCTTGCGACCGTACTCCCCAGGCGGAATGCTTAATCCGTTAGGTGTGACACCGAATAGCATGCTACCCGACGTCTGGCATTCATCGTTTACGGTGTGGACTACCAGGGTATCTAATCCTGTTTGCTCCCCACACTTTCGTGCCTCAGCGTCAGTATCTGTCCAGTAAGCCGCCTTCGCCTCTGGTGTTCCTCCTAATATCTACGAATTTCACCTCTACACTAGGAATTCCACTTACCTCTCCAGAACTCTAGACTGATAGTTTCAAATGCAGTTCCGGGGTTGAGCCCCGGGATTTCACATCTGACTTTCCAGTCCGCCTACGCACGCTTTACGCCCAGTAATTCCGAACAACGCTAGCCCCCTCCGTATTACCGCGGCTGCTGGCACGGAGTTAGCCGGGGCTTCTTTACCAGGTACTGTCATTATCATCCCTGGCGAAAGAGCTTTACAACCCTAAGGCCTTCTTCACTCACGCGGCATGGCTAGATCAGGGTTGCCCCCATTGTCTAAGATTCCCTACTGCTGCCTCCCGTAGGAGTCTGGGCCGTGTCTCAGTCCCAGTGTGGCGGATCATCCTCTCAGACCCGCTATAGATCGTCGCCTTGGTAGGCCATTACCCCACCAACAAGCTAATCTAACGCGGCCCCATCCATCGGCGATGAATCTTTCTCCCGGAGGACGTATGGGGTATTAGCAGTCGTTTCCAACTGTTGTCCCCCACCGAAGGGTAGGTTGCCACGCGTTACTCACCCGTCTGCCACTGTCCATGAGAGCAAGCTCTCATTTCTCGTTCGACTTGCATGTATTAAGCACGCCGCCAGCGTTCGTTCTGAGCCAGAATCAAACTCTCAGGTTGAGAGCGTCTGACCGTCACATTCTATCACTGACGTTACATATAAATATGTAGCGTTTGTGCGTTTCAAAGAAATCACGAGTACCTAATCGTGATGCCGTAAGACACCCGACCAAGCGATCGTAACTTCATGAAAAGAAACGTCTTGTGACGTTCGACAAGTGTTGCAGTCTGTTACCAGATCTGCGCGCCGCCAAACGCCGCCTGCGTCTCTCTTCCCAATATTCACGATGTCAAACAGCTGGATCGAAACTTGGTTTCTACCCAAAACAAAAGGTCTCTCGAAGGAGACCCCCTCGCCGTGGCTTTCGCCATGAAGACATGCCGTCTTCAGCGAGGCGCGTTACTTAGGAAATCAAAATTTCCTTTGCAACACCTTTTTGCATCAATCTGCAGTTTTTTCCGGAAAGCTCCGTTGGCCTGCTGATCTCTGCGAAAATCAAGCCATTGCTTCGCGGGGAAACGTCTATGGCAGATTTCCATCGCCTTCGTCAACACGTTTTCACGCAAAAACAAAACTGCATCACTTAATGAGCGTTTCGTTTGAAGATGTGGGGCGGTCTCAAAGCGACCCGTGTGGGTCAGTGCCTTGCGACGAGCGCTAACTACTCATGCCGACTCAGAACGCAAGCGGGATTCTCAGAAAAGTGCAGGAAAGATGGCATAAGACCTGTGAACCATTCTGTGGGAAAGTCCCAAAACCCCAATGATAGGGGCGTTTTGAGCGCACAGCCGATCACTGAAGTGGATATGCGAATGATGCACTTGTCGCGCCATCCAGCATGAGTTTCGCCAAATATTCCGCAGAGCCCGCGCATAAAGTCCACCCCATATGCCCATGACCCGCATTGACCCAGAGGTCCGCAAGCGGTGTTTTATCAATAATCGGACGCCCTAATTCTGAGACAGGACGCTCCCCTGACCAAACCAGATCAAAGGATTTCTGCTGCAAATCGAGCGCGGGCATCAGGTCTGACCACCGTTTGATCAGTGCTTCTGGGGTGTCTTCTCCCATTGTCCCGGACAGTCGAATGCGATCTGCGAAGGGCGTCAGCGCGGATCGGGACGCAGAATCCATGAGAGGAACATCGGGTAAAGCCACATGTTCGGGTCGTGAAAAGTCCACAGCCCAGCCCCGCAAGGGTCGAATCGGAAGACTCAAGGCGAGAGATTCGAGTAAAGAGACGGAGCCAACACCTGCCGCAACGATAATCTGATCTGTCCGAAATCGGTCTTCATCGACAAAAAGATGCACCTGATCGTCCTCCGCGCGCTCTAAAACGACATCGCAACCCGCCTTAATCTCCGCGCCACGCGCTTGAAGAGACGCCAAAAGCGCCTCGCCGTAAGCGCGGGCATCCCCCCAGCGATCATCTTCATAATAAAGCGCAGGCTTATCGACAGGCAGATCCCCGAGTGAAACCACCTGAACGACCATGCCTTGCGTGGTCATACAGTCTCTCACTGCCCGTGCGTCTGACTCTCGCTCAAACAGCTGGAAGCATCCTGGCGCATTCGCGCGCATCGCGTCCAAACCCAATGCGGACATGCGTTCGTGCAGCAAGTCCCGACTTCGCAGAGCAAGCTCACGAACAGCTGCATTCGCACATGGGTTATTATAGTCACTGACCCAACTATAAGCTTGAGACGGATGGATCATTCCGGAGTTCGCAAAGCTCGCCCCCTCCATCGGACGCGCGCCCGTCTCAATCAGCGTGACGCGTTGCCCCCGCCGCAAAAGCGTATCCGCCGTCGACAGCCCAATCAGGCCAGCGCCTAGGATGGCAATATGAGAAGAAGATCGCGTCATGTCTGACAGATAGCTTTAAAAGAACCCGCGCCGATGAACAGAGATCATGACGCTTATAGCGCTTGTTCCTCTAAGAAGCGGTCGATCACGTCGAAGAACTCGTTTCGCATATAATCCTGCTCAAGAAACAGCTCATGTTTTGCGCCAGGCACAACGTGGAAATCGCATCCCGCCTTGCGCGCAAAGATTTCGACGGAGGCAGGATCGACGATTTGATCGCCGCCCGCCGCCACCATCAAGCCGGGAATACCCAGTCGCGAGGCGTTACGATTAACAAACGACATGGAGACGAAAGCCGCGGCGATCCAGCCGAAAGTCGGCTCGCCCACGCGCAGGCGCGGAACGTCCTGAAAGAATGCCGCCCAGCGTCGGTAGCGCTCTTTGTCCGATGTGAGCTTATTATCCGCAAAGGCCACCGGCAGGCCATTGCGTTGTTTTTGGAACGGCAGGTTACGACCATAAAGGCCGAGTGCAGATAGCAGCTTGATGCTCCCCACCATCAACGCATTATCGACATCCATCAGACCCAGCATGGGCGCAGAGCAGATGACCGCGGACGGGCTGAGCGTACCCGATAGAACCGCTTGCAAAACGATCGTGCCGCCCATGGAGTGACCGGCGGCGATAAAAGGCTTGGGGCAATGCTGGGCGAGCGTATCGCAAACCCAACCCATATCGTCGGCATAATCCTGGAACGTACGGACATAGGATTTCAGACGATCCTCCAGCATTCGCCCGGATAGGCCCTGACCCCTGGGATCGATCATAACGACCCAAAAGCCACGTTTTGTCAGATCATTGATCGTCTCAAGATATTTTTCGACAAATTCCGTGCGACCCGGTGAGAAAAAGAGCGTGCCGCGCGGCTCTTTCTCTGTGCCATTTGTGGCAATGGCCACACGTAACCGTTGGTCAGCGCCATGTGCGCCACCCGGACGATCCAAAAAGTAAAGAGAGAGCCGGGCGTCCAGCCCATCGGGGAGTGTGTGTCCGCCGGGCTGAACTAGCTCCGCAGGTTCAAAGTTCAACATGTTCAGTCGAAACCGCGGGCAAACAAGATCCGCGCACGCGAGCGGCGTGCGCGGGATCGAAACTTACATATTGGAGAAGATGGACTGCAGACCCATCGCGACACTCATGTCGCCAGCCACTTTCAGCTTGCCGGACATGAAGGCCATCATCGGATCAAGATTGCCTTCGGCCAGCGCAATGAAGTCGGCTTTGTCGACGCTGATTGTGCAATCGGCTTCCTTGTCAGAGCCCACTTCTGTGTCTGTGCCTGAGGCAAAGACGTTTCCGTCGCCACCAAAGTCAAACTTCACAGATTTGTCGAGACCGCCGGACTTCTCCAGCGCTTCCTTCATTTTTGCAGCAATGTCAGCATTATCCATGGTCAATCTCCAAGTGAGGCTATCGTTTGTGTTGTCGCTCTATGGGGTCTGGATGCGGGCACGCCAAGATAAATTTTCAAGTCATGCCCATTCATCTCAGAACAAATAGAACGGAAATGCGGAATAATTTATCAGGTTTATTCGGGTTTTTTGAATTTTAACGTCGCGCGATCTGACTCGCCGATAGCGAGGTACGCCGCTGCATCAAACCCTTCCGCTTCGGGTGTGCCAGCTTCTGGCGTACGTGAGCGCGGCGGCAGCGTCCAAACCCCGAAGGGATGATCGGCTGTGTCGTTCGGATTGGCATTCACTTCAGACGATTCAACAAATTCAAACCCAGCATCCGCGGCGAGCGCTTTCATATAGCTTTCCTGAACATAGCCAGAAGACGCATTCGGGTCCTGCGTGGCCGTTTCGGGGAGGCGGTGCGCCACGACACCAAGCGTGCCGCCCGGAGCTAGAGCGCGGTAGAACTCCGCAAAGGCGGCTTCAGCGTAGCCGCCGCGCATCCAGCTATGCACATTCCGGAAGGTCAGGATCATATCGACGGAACCCTCTTCGAGCGAAAGGCCCGTGTCCTGTGAAAAGCTGGCATGATCGATCGTGCCGTAAACGTCAGCATCGCCATATTTTTCCTTATAGGCCACATTGCGCGCATCAATACGCTCGCTGATCCCATCAGGGAAGAGCACGGCCACATAAGTCCCGTATTCAGCTAGAAGCGGGGCAATGATTTCCGAGTAATAACCCGGCCAGATTTCTGCGACGCGCTGACCCGGCGCAACGTCAAAGAACTCAAGCGTGGCTTGGGGGTTTCTGAACTGATCACGCGCGGCATCTTCGGCCCGACGTGGGTCTGCAATGATCGCTGCCAGTTTTGCCGATGTCTCAGACATGGCAGGCATTTCTGCCATCGTTTCCGTCACAGCCTCCGCGGTTTCAACAACGGGCGCTTCCGCCTCAGTCTCGGGGGCAGATTCTGCGCCGCCTGAACAGGCGGCCAGAAAGAGCGTCGTCGCCATAAGCGAGGTGAAAGCAAGAGCGTGTTGGCGCATGATAAAATATCCCAATCTGAAAAACTGGCGACCGGATGGACGGATTTTCGACAAATAACAAGATTTTTCGGCTCGCCTCACGGACC
>JBCBGR010000192.1:0-5231 GCA_038526555.1 Pseudomonadota bacterium | reverse complement strand
GGGCGATGCATCCGGCTTCCGTCCGAGAACGCTGGACATGCTCCAGGCTAAGGGCCTTTACAGCATCTTCCTCGCCATTTTGAGCTTGCTCTTTTTGAAGGAGAAATCCTCATGATTATTGTTTTGGGATCGATCATCGCCAAATCTGGTGAGGAAGATGCTGTAAAGGCCCTTAGCCTGGAGCATGTCCAGCGTTCTCGGACGGAAGCCGGATGCATCGCCCACAATGTCTCTATCGATTGCGAAAACCCATCTCGTTTTGTGTTTGTGGAAGAGTGGGCCGACATGCCCGCTCTGATGGCGCATTTTCAGCTGGAGGCGTCGCAGCATTTTGTGCGTGACCTACGGGCCCACCTCGCAGAGCCGCCTGTTATGAAAATGTTCGACGCTGACGAGGTCAGCCCGTCCTGACGCATTTTTGTGCGAGCACGACCGTCGCCCCGCCGCAATCCTCATCCCGGATCGTCAAACGCAGGATATCAAACCCCGCGCGTTTGAGTGTGGCCTTATAACTCTCAACCGATAGGCTCGCGTGATAGACCTTGGCATCACCGACAAAGCCTTCTCCTTCACCCGCTTGGTCCCCGATCGTCATCATGATAATGCCTCCGGGGTTGAGCAATCCCGCCATGTCCCGGATGAGCTGGCGTTGATCCTCTTGCGTGAGGTGGAACATTACGCCCCAGCAGATCAAGCCATCAAAGGTTTCATCTCCAAAATCGAGATGCCGGAGATCGCCTTCTAGCCATCGAGCATTAGGGTAACGTGCCTCTGAGATCGCGAGAAGTTCCGGTGAAAAGTCGACACCCGTCAGGTTGAAACCCTTGCCTAACAAAGCCCGTGTGAACGGCTCCCCGTTCCCGCAACCCAAATCCAGAATGTCATGACCGTCCGGGAAGGCCTCCAGAAACCGCTCCAACCAGACCAGTTCACTTCCATTGCGATGGCGCACCGCATCATAGGTCTGCGCCTGTTCGCGGTAGGTCTGCCGGGTCTTGGCCATAATGGGATCAGAAGGATTCACAATCTTTCTCTTATCAGACGCATCCAGCGCTTGCGACTCGGCGCTCGCCTCCCTAACAGACGGCAATTTGCTTTTCCGCCGTCACGGACTTTGCCGAAATGCCTAAACGCACAGATATCTCCTCCATCCTCATCATCGGGGCGGGACCGATTATTATCGGCCAAGCGTGTGAGTTCGATTATTCCGGCGTTCAGGCCGTCAAGGCGCTGAAGGAAGAGGGCTATCGGGTCATCCTCGTTAATTCCAACCCGGCCACCATCATGACGGACCCGGTTCTGGCCGACGCGACCTATGTCGAGCCGATCACGCCTGAGATTGTTGAGAAAATCATCGCGATTGAAAAGCCGGATGCGTTGCTGCCCACGATGGGCGGACAGACGGCGCTCAACTGCGCGCTGGCTCTCGAACAGATGGGCGTTCTGGACAAATATGGCGTCGAGATGATCGGTGCGAAAGCGGACGTGATCGACAAGGCCGAAAACCGCGAACGGTTTGCCGAAGCCATGACCAAAATCGGGCTGGAAAACCCACGCGCCACCATTGTGACGGCACCGAGCCGAGACGACGGCGAAGTCGACTATTCCAGCGGTGTGGCCGAAGCCATGAAAGCGCTGGATTATACGGGACTGCCCGCCATTATCCGCCCGGCCTTCACCATGGGCGGCACGGGTGGTGGCGTCGCTTATAATAAGGACGAATATCGCGAGATTATCCGTTCCGGCCTGTCGGCGTCTCCTACGAACCAAGTGCTCGTTGATGAGAGCCTGCTCGGCTGGAAAGAATATGAGATGGAAGTCGTCCGTGACCGCGCGGATAATTGCATCATCATCTGTTCCATCGAGAATGTAGACCCGATGGGCGTGCACACGGGCGACAGTATCACGGTCGCGCCTGCGCTCACCCTGACTGACAAAGAATATCAGCGGATGCGGGACGCCTCCATTGCGGTGCTGCGAGAGATTGGTGTGGAAACGGGTGGGTCCAACGTGCAGTTCGGGATCAACCCGGTTGATGGCCGGATGGTGGTGATTGAAATGAACCCGCGCGTGTCGCGGTCTTCGGCGCTGGCCTCTAAAGCGACAGGCTTCCCGATTGCCAAAATCGCGGCCAAGCTGGCGGTCGGTTACACGCTGGACGAACTCGACAATGACATTACCGGAGCGACTCCTGCCGCGTTCGAACCAACCATTGATTATGTCGTGACCAAATGTCCACGCTTTGCCTTTGAGAAGTTCCCAGGCGCAGAGCCCATCCTGACCACGGCGATGAAATCGGTGGGCGAAGCCATGTCGATTGGGCGAACCTTTGCGGAGAGTTTCCAAAAGGCGCTGCGCTCACTCGAAACAGGGCTGACAGGCCTCAATGAAATCCACTTCGATGAAACCGATCCGGACCTGCTTGACGGGGCGATCAAAGCACGCCTGTCTATTCTGGCACCCGACCGTCTGTTGGTGGTCGCCCAAGCCTTCCGCCACGGCCTCAGTGTTGACAAGGTCTATCAATATACGTCCATCGACCCGTGGTTCCTGCGTCAGATTGAAACCATTGTGAAAGCGGAAGATTGGCTGAAATCAAATGGGCTCCCCTCAACACCCGGCGAGTGGCGCGCGATCAAGGCGGAAGGGTTCTCAGACGCCCGTATTGGAGAGCTGACAGGCAAGACAGAAAAAGCGGTTCGTAAGGCCCGGCAGAAGGCGAAGGTTCGACCCGTCTATAAGCGCGTCGATACCTGCGCGGCGGAGTTCCAAGCCAAGACGCCTTACATGTATTCGACCTATGAAACGCCGAGCTTTGGCGGTGAGATCGAGAACGAAGCCCGCGTGAGTGATCGCAAGAAGGTGGTCATTCTCGGCGGCGGTCCCAACCGGATCGGGCAAGGGATCGAGTTTGATTATTGCTGCGTCCACGCCGCCTACGCCATGGCCGACCTCGGCATTGAGTCGATCATGGTCAATTGTAACCCCGAAACCGTCTCGACCGATTATGACACGTCGGATCGCCTCTATTTTGAACCGCTGACCGAAGAAGATGTGCTGGAGCTGATTCAGGGCGAAATGGCGAGCGGGGAACTGCTGGGTGTCATCGTCCAGTTCGGAGGTCAGACGCCGCTCAAACTGGCAGGCGCTTTGGAGGCGGCAGGAATCCCGCTGCTGGGAACAGACTCAGATGCACTCGACCGCGCGGAAGACCGGGAACGCTTCAAGGACCTGGTCGAGACCCTCAACCTGCGCCAGCCTAACAATGCGATCGCGCGCAATGTCAAAGAAGCGCGCGAAGCGGTCGCCAAGGTTGGCTACCCAGTCGTCTTGCGCCCCTCCAACGTCCTCGGTGGGCGTGGCATGGAGATTGTCGATAATGATATCGAGTTGGAGCGCTATATCACTGAGGCCGTGAAGGTTTCTGGTAAGTCGCCGCTCCTGATCGATCAATATCTGCGCGATGCGGTCGAAGTGGACGTAGATGCAATTTGTGACGGCGAAGACGTCTTTGTCGCCGGAATCATGGAACATATTGAAGAGGCGGGCGTCCATTCCGGTGATAGCGCCTGCTCGCTCCCGCCCTACACATTGTCCGAAGAGATACAGGAAGAAATGCGCCGGCAAGCGCGCGCGCTCGCGCTGGAACTCGGCGTGGTTGGGCTGATGAATATCCAGTTCGCTGTGAAAGATGGTCTGGTTTACCTCATTGAGGTCAATCCCCGCGCCTCCCGCACCGTGCCGTTTGTGGCGAAAGCGATTGGCATTCCGGTCGCCAACATCGCCGCGAAAGTGATGGCCGGAGCGAAACTTTCAGACTTTGATGTCGAGGCGCTCAAAGCCCGTCAGCGCGACCAGAAACATATTGCCGTCAAAGAAGCCGTCTTCCCGTTTGCCCGCTTCCCCGGTGTGGACACAGTCCTCGGCCCGGAAATGCGCTCGACCGGTGAGGTGATGGGCTTAGCCGATAGTTTCGGAGTCGCCTTTGCGAAGAGCCAGCTCGGCGGCGGTGTGGACCTGCCATCAAAGGGCCGCGTGTTCATCTCTGTCAAAGATGAGCACAAGTCACTCATGGCCGAGCTTGCCCGCGACCTGATCGATATGGGCTTTTCCATCGTGGCGACGGGCGGCACGACCAAGTTCCTGCGCGAACAGGGTCTCCCCGTCGACTACGTCAAAAAAGCCCATGAAGGCCGCCCGAACATTGTCGATGAAATGAAGAATGGGGATGTGCAGCTGGTCTTCAACACGACGAGTGGCAAGCAGGCGCTGAAAGACAGTCTCTCTCTACGTCGCACCGCCCTCGATCAGAAAATTCCTTACTTCACGACAGCTGCGGCGAGCCGCGCAACGGTGGAGTCGATCAAGGCGTTGAAAGCCGGAGGCTATGAGGTTGAGAGTCTTCAGAGTATTGCGGCGGGGTGATCTTTGAAGAGGTTTCCAATTGAATTCCTGCTTCAGAAATTAGTTTAGCAATTTTTCTTGACCCTCATACTGAAAGAAAAAGTTGGCAGTGTTGATCGTGGTGTCAGCTACCAAGAGCTTTATGATTGTTGGTCTTTCGTTCCGGTAAAAGTGCTGAATACGGGCAACTTTTTCTCCATTGCAGATGACTAACCAACAGGTTTTAGATTGGGAAACACTCGGTAGATATTTGGTAACGGATTCCAAGTTTAGTGCTTCGCTAAGCAAAGGTGGTTTGTCTAAATAGAATTCTCTCAGGTTGGGAGCATGAACATCGTCACCAGCGCAAATACTTTGACGCTCAAAAATGACTTTGGTTTGATTCCTAGGGGAATTGCTTACGCTTCCTCCAATTGAGGTTGCGATTTCCTGCATGTTGCTTTGTAATCTATGCGGCACTATTATGCCTGTTTCATCAACCATATATTTCAAATGATGGAATGCGAGGTTAAACTCGCCATCCGCCAAGTAGCCATAAACAACTTGATCACCAGTCAGTAAGTTAACTTGTGAGAGAGGGCTGTCAGTAGGGATTTCACCTTCTATTTCTTCAAATTTGGCATCTACTAGCGTCTGAATTTCCGAAGTTAGAAATCGAAGTTTCTCTTCTTGTGATAGAATGTGGGAAGCATGGCTTAGCTTGCCGAAAAAAGATTTAAACCAATCAATCATTCTCTCATCCGATAGTTGGCTTTGGAACTACCTTATAGTCAATCGTGAACATTATCCTCTAATAATCTAATTGCGCAATATCAGGCCTACTCCAC
>JBCBGR010000191.1:0-5239 GCA_038526555.1 Pseudomonadota bacterium | reverse complement strand
AAAGCCGTGTGCCAGGGTTTTCCGGCCGACCAGTCTTTCGGTTGCGTCGACTCAATACGGTTCCAGGTGCCGAGCACCATAATGACGGCGCCTGCAATACTGATCAGGCCCAGCGTGAGCGCGAGCGGGGCATAACCCGGCTCATACAGCATCCCATCTTCCAATCCCTCGCGGTCGGGCAGGAAAACAAGGAAGGCGAGGACGAAGACCAAGAGATTGAAAATATTTTCAAAAATGGTGCGTGTGCCGACGATGGACGTACGCTCATCATAATGGCTGCTCATATCAGCAGCGAAGGCGAAGTAGGGGACTGTGTAGCCCGTGATCAGGACGCGTGATCCGATCATAAAGCCCGCCATCCAGAACAAGAGAGCTCCCTGAGACATGCCTTCAGGCGGGGAAAAGAGGAGCGCTAAAGCGGCGGCTGTTGGAACGCTGCTGCCAATGATCCAGCCATGTCGGCGGCCCCAGCGGCGAGAGCGCGTATTATCGCTGATCTGCCCCATAACCGGGTCAGAGACGGCATCGATCAGGATCGCCAAGACAGTCGCGGCCATGACCTGCCATTCCGGCAGGCCGAGGACATTGGCGAAGTAGAACAGGAAGAAAAAGTGGAAGAGCATATTCTTCGCACTTATCAACCCGTGTCCCGTTCCGTAGGAGACACGGTTGATGAAGGTCGTCTGCGGCGTCGTCACATTATCAGACATGACGAAGCGACGCGTCCCTGTCTATGACTCAGAGAGCCAATGTTCGGATTGTGAAGGCCCGTGAGGGGGCCATTCTGGGTTGAGTTAGTAGAGACGCAGAGGTGTCGTGACTTCGCCTAAGATCGTTTCAAACGCTGTGGCGATTTCCTGTGGGGTGTTGGTCTTGATCACATTATCAAGGCTACCCGTGCACTGCTCCATCCGATCTTCGACAAGATCATGAAGCGTGTCTTCAATAAAGCCGAAGCGTCTCACATTATGCGAAGAGATATTCCCCGTCGTTGGGACGATATACTCCGTATTGATGAAGTAGATCTGGATACCGCGCTCCTTCAGGACCGTACAGGGACGTGTCGAGGGGGCGTAATTGATCTCATGCGGGGCGTGCGTCATCGAGGGTGCATTGGGTTTGGCATTGGGGTGTGGCTTCCAGCCTTTGCCAGGATACCAGGATTGAGAATTTTCGACCCCATCAGTCAGAACGACAACATATTGAACGCGATCCTCCGCTGTGCGCCCTGATCCACTTTTTGAAACGATCGACGCAATATGATCCATAGCGACTTCGACGTTCGTTCCAGTCCCTTCTATGTCCATTTGAACTTCTGAGGTGACAAGCGACTTCACATGATCCAGATCGGCGGATTTCGCATCAAAGGGGTTGAGGATTTCAGTGGTCTCATTGCTGAACTTGTAAAGTCCGAAAGAGACTTGATCTTCGAGTTCCAGGTCGTCTTTGATCTTCTTGATGGCATTAAGCGCAGCGTCTCTGGCCGTATCAATCCGCATGTTCACGCCAGCGGCTCTGGCCCGGTCATAGCTCGAATTGCCACGCGAACTGCCTGTATGGCAGGCAAAGGCGCAATTGGTAATGGCGGCCAGGTTCGCTTGATCCGTCGGTGTGGATCCGATCCCCATGGATCCAGACACATCAAACATCAAATTGACATTAATGTATGAACTTGCACTCGCCTTGGCGCGGGCCGTGTTGCTGATCATATGGTAGTCTAGACTGCCAACGCCGCTAAGCACAGACGGAACTTTCAAACGATAATCGACTTGGACCGAGAAAACATTGCTTTGAACTTTGGGTGTGATGTCGAGTGTTGCAAAATCTTTTTCTTCGAGCCCTGTCCGGGCCAAAAAAACCCGGGTAGCAGCGGCTTTTGCGACTTCGGCATAATCGACGTCTTCTTCGGCATTATAAGCCATCTGCGTTTCATTTACGGCGGCGAGGACAGCCGCTTGAGCGTCAGATTGAAGCTTCTGGTCCATTTGCACCGCCTGACCATAGTCAACAGTACCAAGAGCGAGCAGGATCACAACAGGTGCTGCGATTGAGGTCATGATCGCAAAGTTCCCGCGATCCGCCTTTTTAAGCGTCTCAAATCTAGTGTTTAGTTTTGTGAGGATATTTTGCATTAGGAGCACCACACCATGTGTGAAGTTGACATTGGGACATGGTCCAGCGTGGCCCCGCCACGCGTGGCCCGGATCGAGTAAATATGGTTTTCTGACTCCGGCAGAGGGCCAGCCTCAAAGAAGGGTTTATATTTGTAAGTAAAATCGGCGACCACGATCGAACCGCGCCCCAACACGCCTTCTGGAAGGGTGTCTTTGTCCAATGTTTTTTGATTGGAAACGACCTCTTGATCACAGGAACGACGCACAGGGGACCCAATCCCTTGTGTTGCGAGGAACGACCAATCCATCTTGGGTTCGAGTGTGCACTTCGGATCTTCAGGCGTGCATCCGGTGGGTGTTCTCACGAACTCAATCGAACTGAAGCTGCGAGAATAATTGCCTCGACTGTTCGCATAGGCATGACCACCTGTATTAATGAAGGATGTGGCGTTGACGATTTGCCAGATGTCTTCGGCGAGATATCGTTCATTATGTGTGAGGAAGTTATCATCGTCGCGACTCAAATATTCAGCTGCGAAGTCGACAGATTGCTGCGCACGTCGTGTATTCATGTTAAAATATGAAATCTCGGCGACAGCAAAGAAGATCGCCATCAGGATCGGGATGGTGAAGGCAAACTCAATAGAGACAGCGCCTGACTCGCAGTCTTTGAGCGTTTTGCGAGGCCATAGATATGATTGGATACGTCTTAACATGCACCTGGCCCCGACAATACGGGCTCACGCCTGACAACACCGCGGCTGCGATAATATTTCTGGCCGTCCCGATAAACAATATCCGCTACAGCAATGGGGTGGGCGATGTCGGTGATGGGGTAGTTAATCTCGATCAGGAGTGCATCATAGGCACAACCCAGATCCCATTCTCCGATGACGGACTGTTCGCGATACTGGCTCAGACGTCCAGATAATGGGATTTTCTTGACGCCGATTTCGATTTCTTCGCAGCGCAGCAGAACGGAGGCGACATCAGTGCAGACATATTCATCGACGAATTTTTTGGGGCTGTCGTAATCGAAACCAATGATGCTGATTTGCGACGCGGCGGTGTAAAGGTTGTTATCAAGTGCTGTCTGGACGAAACTTTTATAGCTCAGTTCAATCGTTGCAAACAAAGCCGCAAGGAAAGGCACAGCCAGAATCGCAAACTCGATACTGGCGACGCCCTCTTGGGCTTTCCTGAACTTCTGTACGATCTGTCTCAACACAGCGAACGTGCACTCCTTAATATTGAGCGCACTCTTAGATTAAGATGCTTAAGTCACCATGAATCGCTGAGTATATTCTATGAAAAACAATCATTTAGGGTGAATGAAGGGTAAACACCCAAGTCTAGCTCGCGCTAAACTCCTGGCCAGAATAGCCTCAATCCGCGATGTTTTCGGGAAGTTTCGTCAGCAGCAACCGAAGCTGCGGCCCCTAGTCGATAATATGCCAGCGTGTCTGACGGCCCGCGAGATAGTCGACCTTTTGGCCATCAAAACAGGCATCTTGCTCCAGTTTGATCTGTACGAGCTGCCCATCCCACTCCGGCACCGGGACTTTGACATTCCCTTCAATGGCGTAGCAGGTGTTTGCGTTGACGGGCCAATCGCCGCGAACGGGTGTCTCGCCCTGATTATCCCACATGCCAATCGTTGGACCTGGCGCATGGCCAAAAAAGCCCAGCGGGTGTGTGTAGGTTGAGCAGAGAATGCCTTCCGCCTCGCATTTGGCGAGTGTTGCAGCGAGGACTTCGTTACCAGTCCGTCCTAACTGATACGAGTTCGTGAGGTGATCTTGCCAACGATTGCCGACGGCCATCGCATTTTTGAGTCCTGCCACTTCCTCTGCTTCACCCACTTTGAGGACATAGCCCATTTCCTGCGTGTCTGTGCAGAGTTTGAGGTAACAAATTCCGACATCCGTATGGATCACATCGCCTCTCTTGATGATGCCGCTAATACCACAGAAGGGCTGATCTTCTTCACAGGCCAGGTCTGGGCGCTGAATATTGACGTAAGGGTGGAACCAGGGGGCGAGGTTCAAATCCTCAAACCGCTGGTGAAGATACCACGCGACATCATCGGTCGTCGTCGCACCCGGCGTGATCACGCGCGATGAAAATGCCTCTGAAATCACAGAGCGGGCCAGGGCCACGGCGTGCCCATAGACCTCTATTTCATCGTCAGTCCGGGTTTCGATCCAGCGAACAACGAGGTCCTCGGCGCTGACAAGGCGGTCATGAAGAGTGTCAGGAATAACTGACTTTAGTCTTTGCTGCAGACTATGCGTCAAACCATCAGCAACCGGCCAATCATTGGAAACATTGATGCCGATCCGTTGCGGGTTCTTCTCAGCAATCAGAGCACCAAGCGCTTCCCACTGCGCATCCAGATCTCCGCCTTCCCAAGCCGCCTCGTAAGGGGCGCCCAGCGGGTAACGGTTGACCGTCATCATATCGAACCCGTCTGCGTGTTTGTGGAAGACAAGCATGGTTGTTCGGCGTGCTGCAAAGCTGGGTTGTGGAACCAGACTGAAATAAACGGGATCTTCGGCATATTCCCGATTGATCACGAGCCACATATCGATGCCTGTCTCATCCATCAGAACTGGCAGGAGGGTTTCCAACCTGTCTTTTGTCATCGCATTTTCTGGCGCGATACGGTCTCGAATGGGGAGAATGGCGCGCTCACCGACGACAACGCGGCCTTGTTCAAAAGCTTGGGAAGAGGGTCCTGTCTGCGCCAAGGCAATGGGCCCTGACAGACCTGTGCAGATGAGTATGGTTGCCAATATCGTCAAAAGTCGTTGGATCATGCAGGCTCCTAGCGTTGCCAGAACCTGCGATCAACATTTGAAGAAAAGAAGCCGCGACATTCAACTGACAGTTCAGTGCGAACGGCTTAAGCCAGAGTTGTTTGGAAAATACCCCGCCGGTGGCTCCGCAAGCAGGACTCGAACCTGCGACCCAGTGATTAACAGTCACTTGCTCTACCAACTGAGCTATTGCGGATCACCTCGCGGGGTAGCGCGCTATATAACGCGCGATCTCAGGACCTCAAGCCGCTAAATCACATAATGACAGAGAAAAAACGGGCGCCGAAGCGCCCGAAAGTCATAGGT
>JBCBGR010000190.1:0-5263 GCA_038526555.1 Pseudomonadota bacterium | reverse complement strand
GTTGGCATTGACTTCTGCATTGTTGTGATTGGTGTCTTCATCGGTATTCAGGTCGCGAACTGGAACGAGGCGCGGGCGAATGCGGCGAAGGAGAAGGTCATCCTCGCCGCGATCCTCGACGATATTGAAGACGACCTCGGCAATCTCAATACAGCTTTTGAGAGCGCTGCTCTGGCGACAAACGCGACCAATGAACTCCTTATCGACGCCGGGCTTCAACCGCTCACAGAGTTCAAACTTCCCGTGAATAATTCGATTTTAACGGCGACGGATACGCTCCTTTCGGAGCTGCAAGACACGACAACGGACCAAATCTGGACGGCGATGACAATCAGATACTATCCCTCACAGGCCGACGCAGCCTTTGCCGGTTTGGTATCAGCGGGCGATTTATCTCTTCTCTCCAACCTCGACCTCGCTAACGGATTACAACGCTACCGGGCGCTCTGGCGTGCCGTCGAAATTTCGCAAATCGATACATTTCGTCCCTTCCGCGACCGACTTGTTTTTGTTGGCCAAGAGCTCGGCTTGAGCCCTTTCAAGGAAATTGAAGAAGAGGAGCTCGTCGCGCTTGTTTCGGAAAACCCTGAGTTTGAAGGTGCCATCCGGACGGTGCAGGAATATGGCATCCTGCATTGGCAAGCGCTGACCACACTTCGTGACGATGCGCAGGCGCTTGCGTCAGTGTTGCGTGAAGAGTTGGAGGCGAAGTAGTGCTTTTCCGTCGTATAAAATCTCATATTGAGAAAGAGAACTGGTTCGCAGTCTTCATCGACTTCTGCATCGTCGTCGTCGGTGTCTTTATTGGTATTCAGGTTGCCAACTGGAACGAGGCGCGTTCGCTTCAGGCTCAGGAACGATCTTACCTTATTCTTGTGCATGAAGAACTGGTGCAGAATGCGGACCACTCTGACCATCTGCTTGAGTACTACACTAGCGTCACAGAAGCAGGAGAACGCGCGCTCGCTTTCCTGAAGCGTGACGACGCATGCGAAGCCGATTGCGAAGACCTCCTCATAGACTTCTTCCATGCGTCACAACTCAGGCCTATCGCCTTTGATCAGACAGCTTTTGACAAGGCGCTCGAACTCGGATTTCCGTCGGACGATTCTCTCCGCGGGGAGCTTTTAACGACTTATTCTCTGACCAGCAGCTTCGGTGTCGTCAACCTCGTCTCTCCTCCCTTCCGACAAGCATTACGCGAATATATCGAACCCGATGCCGCAAGGGTTTTATGGAGCGGATGCTGGGAAATGGACGTTGACTCAATCAGAGAAACACTGACCAGTGGGTGTGCTGAGCGACTGAAAACAGTAGATGCTGTCGGGATGCTTCAGGACATCAAGCGTAATCCGGATATTGAAGGAATGTTGCAATTCTCGCTGACCCAGAACATCCATGCTATACACAACTATCCCGTTGTGACGGACCGCACGATCGCAACCGCGGATATGGTGGCCGCTGAAATCGAGCGAATCCGATGACCCTAGAGCAAGTTGCGCTTATCGCCCAAATTGTCGGCGTGGTTGTTGTTGCCGCGACATTGATCCATCTGACGATCCAGGTGCGTCAGGGTGCTAAGCAGATGCGCTCAGAATCCCGGCAAGCGCAGCTCGCCAATGACCAGATAGGGGTTTATAAATTTGTCGAGTTTCCGGAACTCGGGCGCATAGCTTCGCAGGGTGAAACGCCAACATTCGAGGAAAAGACTCAGCTTCTTTTCTGGATGATCGGGCAGCTTCGCGCCCGCGAGTTCGAATATCTCCAATATAAAAACGGAGCGATGACAAAGGAGGCTTGGGAGTCCTATCGCGGCGTGATTTTCTTTGTACTCGGCACACCCAGAACCCGCGCGCTCTGGCCGCTTTGCAAGGTCTATTTTAATACAGATTTCGTCGCCATGGTTGACGAGATAACCCCTGACACGCCGCCGACTCCGCTCTGGGACGCGCTGTCGAAAATCCCGTGATATCCGGAACGACTTTATGATCCTTCGCCGCATCAAAGCCCACGTCGAGAAAGAAAACTGGTTCGCGGTCGGGATCGATTTTCTGATCGTCGTCATCGGTGTCTTTATCGGTATTCAGGTCGCAAACTGGAATGCATCGCAGTTTGAGCGCCGCGAAGAAGCGGCTATTATTGAGAGGCTCCGGTCCGACTTTGAGCGTATCGAACAGGACGCGGACCGGAGCCTCGCCTTCCATAGGCAGATGACTGAAGATATGAGGACTTTGTTACGATCCTTGCAATCCGGCGTCCTAGAGGATGAAGATATTCCCGCGATTCAACGGGCGCTCATATTAGGCCCCGCGTTTCAAACGAGCGCTGACAGGGCCGGCACGTTTACTGAGCTGATGTCATCGGGGCGGGGCAATATTCTGCGGGATCGCGACTTGCTTCATACGCTGGTCGATTATGAAGACTTTCTCGAACGCTATGCCTTTGCGCAGAAATTTTACACGGAATATTCTCTCATGTTCACAGAAGCTTTCAGGAGAGGATTCGCATATAATATTGACCTACAGCTCACTGAAGCAACCTTTGCCCTCGTTGAAGAAGGACAGACACTTGTCTCTTACGATTTTGAGGCGTTGGTCTCGGATCCGGATTTCTACAATGCAGCCGAAGAATTGTTCCTCATGCATAGCGGAACGATCCTGTGGCGCCAAAGGATTAGCGACCGGATTGATATCATCCGGCAACAATTGGCAGAGACCTCGGAATGATCCTACGCTGTCTCAAAGCACTCCCCAAATCTGACCTCCCCGCTTGACTTCACGCTCTTCGCCTCATAATGCCCGCGCTTGTGATTTTGACAGGCCCGGTTTATCCGGTTTTGCCTTCTTTTTTCGAGTAGTCCGATGAAACGTACATTCCAGCCGTCCAACCTTGTTCGTGCCCGCCGTCATGGCTTCCGCGCGCGCATGGCGACGAAAAATGGTCGTAAGGTTCTGGCGCGTCGTCGTGCCAAAGGCCGTAAGGTTCTGTCCGCGTAAGCGACAGACCGTTTTCGGGCCCTTTCGCCCGTGACACAGACCCAAGACACATCACTCGGGATGCTGAAAAAGCGTTCCGAGTTTTTGTATGTGAGGGAGGGCAATTATGCCGCCCGTGGTGCTGTGGTCGTGCAAAGCCGCAAAAACCCTGAATCTAGTGCCATTCGCTACGGTGTGACGGCGACCAAACGCGTTGGGAACGCCGTCATCCGCAACCGCGCCAAACGACGTCTAAGAGAGCTCGCCCGCGATATGCTCCCGGAGCTGGGGCAGGTTGGTTATGATTATGTCTTGATTGCCAGGGACCGCACTCCGACGAGGGAGTGGGAGAAGCTGCGCCAAGACGTACGACGGGCCTTGCAATCCCTACCCAGTCCGGGGCAAAGGCGCGACTAACATTCCGGGGCACAGTCCCGACCCTTTAGCAAGTTGAGATCAGCGAACATCCTATGGACGATCAGCGCAGATTCATTACGGCCATGGTCCTCTCGGCCATTGTTTTCATGGCCTACTGGTTCCTCTTTGTTTTACCGACACAAGAAGCCGCGCGACAGGACGCGCTGCGCGAGCAAGAACGGCTGGCTGCGGAAAACCCCGTTGCGGAAGAAGTGGTGGCCCCCGTCATTCAGCCGCGCGAGACTTTGGTCGCGACGGGTGAGCGCATTCAGATCGATGCACCCGGTATTCACGGCAGCCTCCTGACCACTGGCTTCCAACTCGATGACATCACACTGAATGAGTATGACAAGACGCTGAACCCCGAAGACGGTCAAGTCGAACTCCTCAATCCTATGGGGGGTGAGCGCGCCGGTTTGGTTGCAGATAACTGGACGCTGCCTGGTGTTAGTTCGGATCCGTTTGGGTTGGGCACGGCCTGGGCCATCGTTTCGGGTGACCGGCTCACCCCTGACACACCTGTCGTTCTGCAAACACAAGTCGCAGGCGTGGACGTGGTGCGGACACTCACCGTGGACGCGCATTTCCTGATTACCGCGCAGGATCAGCTCACCAATAATGGTGCACAGCCTGTGACTCTGTCCCGGACGGGTGTCGCGCGTCAGGTGAACCTGCCCGAAGGTCTGCTGAACTTCTTCATTATCCAGGAAGGCCCCGTCTCTGTCCAAGACGACAGCTACCACGACTTCACCTACAACAAGGCGACGAAAGAAGACTGGACCAATACGGGTCAGGCCGGCTGGGCCGGTATCACGGACCGTTACTGGCTGCACGCCGCCATTGCGCCGCAAAACATGACGACGACCGTCGATTACACGCACCAGCTGGTCAACGGCCAAGCGGTTTGGGATTCAAGTTACCGGACAGAGGCCATGACGCTCACGCCCGGTGCCTCGGTAGAATCCACGGCTTATCTCTATGCTGGCGCGAAAGAGCGTCCTGTGCTCGAGGCTTACGAAAATGATCTCGGCATTATCGGGATGAGCCGCGCGATCGATTGGGGCGCGATGGGTATTCTGGTCCGTCCGATCATGTGGATGCTGTCCTGGCTGGGTAACGCGCTGGGCAATTTTGGCCTCGGCATTCTGGCCCTGACCTTCGTGATCAAACTGCTCATGTTCCCACTGTTCAACAAACAGTATCAGAGCCAGGCTAAGATGAAAAAGGTCATGCCGAAGGTTAAAAAGCTGCAAGAGCGCTACAAAGATGACCGGATGAAACTCCAGCAGGAGATGATGGCCATCTACAAAAAGGAAGGCGTCAATCCAGCCGCCGGGTGTTTGCCGATCATTCCGACCATCTTCGTCTTCTTCGCGCTCTACAAGGCCGTGTTTATCGACATCGACCTGCGCCATGCGCCGTTCATTGGCTATATTGATGATCTCTCCGCGGCAGAGCCGATTTCCATCCTGAACGGATTTGGTTTCTTCCCGAACGATCCACGTCCGGGTGGCATTCTCGCCTTTATCGCGCTTGGGCCACTCGCCTTCCTTTACGGGGCGACGATGAGCTTGATGTATATGCTCACTCCACCGACAGGCGATCCGACGCAGGCGAAGATATTCAAGCTGATGCCATGGCTCTTCATGTTCATCCTGGCGAGCTTCCCATCGGGTCTACTGCTCTACTGGTGCTGGAACAACGTCCTGTCCTTCCTGCAGCAATGGGTCATCACGAAGCGCAATAATGTCGACACCCCCGTTGATGCCTTCTTCCGGAAGATCACGGGTCGACCTGATCCGGTTGAGACGCAGGAGTAGTGAGCGACGCGCCAACAGAGCCGCGCTACTCGGAAGCACAGATTGAAGACG
>JBCBGR010000189.1:0-5270 GCA_038526555.1 Pseudomonadota bacterium | reverse complement strand
AGACCAGATGGCCGCGTCGCCCATAAAGCGAAGGGAGCGTTTGCCGATGACTTCTTTCGCCAGCTCGGACGTGTCTTCGGGGCGGCCAGAGACTTGGCTGCGAAAGCCGAGTTCCGCCATTTTCGGGTCATGCTTGATGCCGCAGGTCCCGTTCTTGAGGCTTTCCGTGACTGTCGCCGCATCATTACCGATGCAGCTGATAATGCCGAGGCCGGTGACAACAACGCGTCTTGTCTGAGTCATGAGGGGTTTCCCGTGATTAGAGCCATTCAGATAGCGGTTCAGCGATAAGATATCAACAAATCCGCTTTCGCCGACTTGATCGGCGAACCCATCTCCCAACCCTCGCCGCTAGCTGAGACGGCAGGAGATGGACAGGCCGATCAAGTCGGCCTGAGCGGGTAAACTAGGATTGGGCCTCTTCAGGAACAAACAGGCCGACGCGGAGGTCTTTGGCCTGATAGATCAGCTCATCATCGGCATACATGCGGCCATCGGCAATGCCGAGGACCAGTTTCCGCCGGATGGCGCGCTTAATGTCGATTTCGTAGCGGACTTTTTTGACGTCCGGCGTGACTTGTCCAGTGAATTTCACTTCGCCGACGCCGAGCGCGCGTCCGCGCCCCTGTCCGCCCGTCCAGCCGAGCCAGAAGCCCACCAGCTGCCACATGGCGTCGAGGCCGAGGCAGCCCGGCATCACCGGATCGCCCTGGAAGTGGCATTCGAAGAACCAGAGGTCGGGGTTGATATCCAGATGGGCGATGATCTCACCCTTGCCGTAAGCCCCGCCTTCATCGGAGATGGTCTCGATCCGGTCGAGCATGAGCATGGGCGGCAAAGGCAGCTTCGCATTGCCCGGCCCGAACAGGGACTGCTCGCCCGAGACGATCAGATCGTCATAATCGTAGGATGGCTCAATCTTAATCATGACAGGGTTTTAGGCGCTCCGGCTGCAATGGCAACCCGTGAGAACTGTCAGATCACGTCTGCGCTGGGTTTAACCCCAGGTATCACCATAAGTTCGGGGGAGGACTAGCTGGTCCGGCGCGTAACCGTGAAGCGGCTCATGGCCTCAATCGGCTGATCCCACTCGGGCATCAGTTCGCTTGCGGCCTTATAGTCGCGATAAGCGGCCGGCGCATTATCCTGACGCTCATGGATCAGGCCCCGGTTGAAGAGGGCGAGCGCGTCCTTCTCAGAGCCGATCTCCAGCGCCGTATCAAACGAGGCTTTCGCCTCCGTCAGGCGGTTCTGATGATAGAGCGTCACGCCGTAATTGATGTGCGCCTCGGGCAGATCGGGGAAAATCTTCAGCGCGACGTCATAATCGGCTTCTGCCTTTTCATAATCGCCCTTGCGCGTCAGCAGGACGCCGCGATTGACCCGCGTCGCGGCTTCGTCCCGTTTGGCGAGGAAGTCCTGCTCGATCGCGCGCGTGCAGGTCTTGATCGCGCCCATCGTGCCGGGATTACCCGTCAGCGCAGATTGATAACAACTATGCGCGGCCCCTTCGCCAACAACGACCATCTGGGCCGCGGCAACAGGCGCGATGAGGAGGAGGGCGGAGGAGAGGAGTGTAGCTTTCATAGGTTTAACTATACCACATTTTGCATGATTTGCGAAATCCGCCTAAATGCCGCCCTATGGAACAGACGACCACACCCGTCTTCAACGACACACCCGCTTTCGCAAAAGGCGAGGTCTTCCAGCTCTCCGATGTGCTGGAAACGCGGAGTGAGCCCTGGTTCAACCAGTCGCTCGTCGGCGCGAATGAGAGTGTGCTGCGCGTGGCGAAACTCCACGGCGAGTTTCATCATCACAGTCACGACACAGACGAGTTCTTCTTTGTCCTCGACGGCACGATGCAGATCGAAATTGATGGGGCAATGCACACGCTAAGCGCGGGCATGGGCGTGAGCATCCCGGCGGGCGTCGTTCACCGGACCCGCTCTGAAGCGCCCGCGACCGTGCTGCTCGTCGCCGCTGATGGCGCGGGTATGGCGGGCGACCCGCGCTAGGCTTGGTCGAACAATGTCATTCAATCCCCTCTACTGGCTCGCGATTGGCTTGCTCCGGCTCTACCAGCTGATCCTCTCGCCGATCCTGAGCTATTTTGGCTCCAACTGTCGCCACACGCCGACCTGCTCCAACTATATGCTGCGCGCCATGCGCCGCCACGGTTTCTGGGCGGGCGGCTGGATGGGGCTCTCCCGGCTGCTCCGCTGTCACCCCTGGGGCACAATGGGCCATGACCCAGTGCCCGCAGAGACGGATGGGCGCTGGTGGAAGCCGTGGTCCTATGGGCGCTGGCGGTAGGGGATCAAATGATTGACGAATTTTGGAATTGGTTCTCCGACAATGTGGCGGTTTTGAGCCCGGAGAAATTAACGCGTGAAATCGTTACGGAATTGGATAGGCGCGTGCGTTTGCTCGATATCCCAGCGTGGGAAATTGGTCCATTTGATGATAAAGGAGAGAAGGTTTTCTTCGCTTTATCGCCCGGTGGGTATAGCGATTTTTACGAAAGGACCCAGAGGCTAGTTGCAGGTGCTCCTAGTCACGATGGTTGGGTCTTTTTACCTGCTAAGCCCCCAAAGAACTGGAATAGGCAATTTAAAACATCTGGAAGCGTACCGGTGGATGCTCGAAAATGGGAATTCATGGTTTACAGGTTTGATGATGGCTTTGTTGATATTGTTCTTGTGAAACATAATCTCTCAGGGTTCGATGACAAAAAAATGTCTGAGCTTGCTTACATCGTTGTCGAGTCTGGACTCGGCGAAGCGGCTATTATGGAGTGCGTCAACGCCATCGATGTAGAGTACGTTGATCCGAGTACAGTCGAAGGCATGACGATACCGATAGGTGACTTACGCACGACCGTAATCCGGTCCTGAAATGAGCCCTCAGGAACAATCGACCCTCAAGATGTTCAGGTCTCTGACGCCGAGTGAGGCTGCGACATGGCTGATCAATTACTCTGAATCGCAACCAGAAAGACATTCAGAGGGTGGGCTGCGCGTTCCTAACCTAGTTAGAAAAATGTCTTGGCCGAAGCCAGAGCAAATGCGCTTAGCAGAGCATTTCCTCCAAAATATTCCACACGCATCAGCACAGTTTTATGAGGCGTTTGCGTCATTCATGCCGGTAGCCCGACTCTTAGCGATTATAGAAGATCATATGCCTGACGATGAAAGTCGGCAGAAACTTCTTTTCTATTACCTTCTGCCTGCCTTAAAGAAAAGCATTCGCTCAGAACGAGATCGGATTGCTTTTGAAGAGTTTGCGATAAGATATAGAAGAAAATAGATTTACACAGGATTGCCTTTACTTGGGTTGTCTAGAATACTTTGAAGCACATTTGAGGGCACTGTTTTCGTCAACCAAACACCATTTTGTGCCTGGAAGAACTCGTATCCATGCTGATGCATTTCCAGAGCGGGAATGGTTAAAACGACGGGCTTTCCATGCCGCTGGCCAACCAAAGTCGCGGTCTCATAGTCTTGTGATAAATGCACATGTTGGCGACTTTGTGGAAGAAGGCCTTCCTTCATGATACTCTCCAGAAATCGCCTCGCAGTCCCATGATAAAGCTGTTCGGGCGGAGCCTTCGCAGTGAGGCCAAGATCGACATCCAGTGAATGGCCTTGGTTGGCACGAATTGATAGGCCATCTCTGGATATTGAGAACCGTTTCTTATCGTTTGTCGCGACGATGTTTTTCAGCCGATCATGGCTGAGTGGCATATCCGCTTTGGCAATCAGCTCACCTATGTCTGCCCATCCTTCGGCATCAAGCGTTAAGCCGATTGCATCAGGCTTATGCCGAAGAACGTAACTCAAGAATTTGCTGATATCTCTGTCAGAAGCCACTTTTGACTCGCCTAAACCAAAGCCTGATCCGGCATTTCGACTTCTTTTGGCTCGCGTCCCACGCCCCCAATCCAACAGAGCGTGAGCGCCGCTCCCATAACAATGACCACAGCCATATAAGCGCCGGGATAGCCATAGCCCTCGATCACCCAGCCGGACCCGCCTGAGAGGAGCGAGCGACCGAAATTCGGCATGGCCATGAACATGGCGAAGAGGCTCGCTGCGACCGCTGGGTTACACAGGCGCATGGCCCAGACGATCAGGATGATTTGTAACAGGAGCGCGAAGCCATATTGCAGCGCATAAAGGGTGGCGAAGGTCCGGCCACCCTCCCATCCGCTGTATGTTAGCGCGCCAAAAAGAGACGCGCTAATGATGACTGCGCCAATAGCCAGCATCGCCCGCCGAATGCCGATCCATTTTACGATGAGGGTGGTCGCAATGGCGACAAACCCGGCAGAGATCAGCCTGATCAGGCTGGCATATTGGCTGTAGTCGCTGTCAGACCATCCGAGCTGTTGCACAGCGAGGGTCGGGGCAACGGCATCTGTGAAAGCAAAGGCCACATAGCTGAGCGCCATGCCGACAATAAATAAAAGCGTCGCCGGGTTACGCAAGGCGCGACCAATTCCTTTGAAAATCGGCCCCCACGCTTCGTGTTGGAGTGCGAGACATTCTGCCGACGCTTCGCCTCGGGTCCAGGGGAGGAGCCGCTCGCCAGGCCGTTCGCGGAATAGCATGATGATAATCGAGGTAAGGGCGACGCAGATGCCGAGGCCAACCGCAACGGGAAGCATACCGACTGAGGCCAGAAGCTGTCCAGACATGAAACCGGAGGCAGAAATCCCCACAGTTTGTGTGGCGAACATGGCGCTGTTCACCGTCGCGCGCTCTTCGTGAGGGACAAGATCAATCGTCATACTATCCACCGCAACGTCGTTAAACACAGCCGATAGAACAAGGGCGAAGGCCAGCGCTGTGACAACTTCCACCTGATCAGCCGTCGGGGAAATGACGGCGAGGCTGATAAAGGCGAGTACCATCCCGGTCTGGGCGAAGAGAATCCAGGATCGCCGCCGCCCCATCGGGCGAAAGGTGAAACGGTCCATCACCAGCCCCATAAAAAGCTTGATCGACCAGGGGAACATGGCCGTTCCCACATAGGCGCTGACTGTCAAAGGCGAGGCGCCATTCGCGGCGAGCCAAGCGGGGATCGCAATCAGGATCAAACCTGTCGGAACGCCCTGCATGAAATAAAGCAGCATGACGATGGTCAGCCGGGCCCAGCGGCTCTCGGGCAGGGACGTCCCAATCGGAGTGGCCATAATGCCAGCAGAGTCTTCGCCACAGTCTATCATCGATAGATCCGCGAGCCTTCTTTTTCCGGCCCTGACCGAG
>JBCBGR010000188.1:0-5272 GCA_038526555.1 Pseudomonadota bacterium | reverse complement strand
GGCCGGTGCCGATGATTACCTCACCAAGCCCTTCGCCTTTGCCGAGCTTTATGCCCGTCTTCGCGCGGTAACAAGTCAAGAGGCTCAGAGGCGCGGGTCACGGTTTGGGTCGTCCGCTCCATGGCCAGGTCGCCAATAATAAGGCGCGTTGCTTCTGTTTCTGCAAATGGCTGACGGCGGTTGAGCGCGCGAAGACGGGCATAAAGCTCGGCAAAGGCGAAGGGCTTGGTGAGGTAATCATCGGCACCGGCCTCTAGCCCGTTTACGCGGTCGTTAATCCCATCGAGTGCTGTCAGAATCAGGATCGGAGTGACGATGCCGGATTTACGTAGGACACGCACTGCGTCCAGCCCATCCATGCCGGGCAGCAACCGGTCGAAGATGATGACGTCGAATGACTTTGCCGCTGCAGTTAGAAGGCCATCCTGTGCTGAGGTTGCAACCGTAACCACATCTCCCGACTCCTTGAGGCCGCGAGAAATGAACGCGCCGGTTTCTCGATTGTCTTCCACCAGAAGGATATGCATTTGCCTAACCCGCACTTGATGGGGCGTTCTTAAACAAGGTCGGCGGCAGAGTCTCCCATACAGTTATGTATCATTCGGTTCGCATTTGAGAGCGCAGTTTAGTCCCTTTTCGCATTCAGTTCAAATCTATCCGCCGTTTTCGTTTTCGGTATTCCAGGGGGATAGAGCGAGCGGCTTAAACTCGCCTCAAGACAGTCACTAACGCCATTAAAGATTATCCATTTGACATATGGTGACTCGTGTCACCATATGGCGACATGAAACCGTCTTCGACTGAACTTGTGATTCTTAAGCATCTTTGGCGTTCCGGGCCGCAGAGTGTGGGGGAGATCCATGCGGCGGTGCAGGCGAAGTTGGACTGGTCGCGGTCGTCCTCGCGCAAAACGATTGAGCGGATGGTCGATAAGGGCCTGCTCGACCAGCGGGAGCAGCATGGGCTGAATATTTACCGGGCGAAAGCCAAAAAAATTCCGACGCTGGCGGCGCTCATTCGCAGCTTTGCGCGTGATGTGCTCGATCTGGACGGGCCGCTGCCTGTATCTAATCTGGTGGAGACAGATCTCCTCGATCCGGAGGAGCTGGAAGAGCTGGAAGCCTTCCTGAACAAGACGGCGAAGTCGGAGACAGGACGATGAGCGCGCTCGTTCTCTTTATTGGGTTGATGATCCTATTTAGCGCACTTCTCTTCGGGGCGGCGCGCCTGTTTGAAGTGCTGGACCATCGCGCCCAACAATGGCCCGCGCTTTGGGCGACGGGGTTGGGCCTGTCTGTCCTCATCCCTCTCATGGGTCTGATCGCGCGGGCCTTCCCGCAAGAGGCTTGGCGGCCCTACACAGAGACGCTTACGGATTATGTGCCGCTTGAACCGTTGATGCTGCCATTACCGGACATGGCGTTTCAGACGGCTTCCAAGGATATTGCTTGGCTCTCTATCGGTCTGATCGTTCTGGCCACGATCTACGCGATTGGTGTCTGTTTTATGGTGATCCGCCTGATGAAGGGTCGCGCGCGGGTGCGGTTGATTATTACGCTCGCGCGGTCGCTGGGCACTCAGAACGGTACCAAGATTCTGATCTCACGGCGTATTAGCTCGCCCTTTGCCTGGAGCGGATTGTCCGGTCTTACGGGCCGTTCGCATCGCCGCTTCATCGTGCTGCCGGACACCTATCTCCAGCAAATGAGCGCGTCGCAAATTCAGGATATTATCCAGCACGAGATTTCCCATCTGGACCGCCGCGATGACGCGTGGGGGCTCGTCCTGCGGGCGGTGCTCTGTCTGTGCTGGATATCGCCTTTTGCGCACATGCTCTTCTTGCGCTGGAGCCAAGCGACCGAAATTCGCTGCGATATGGTTGTCACGGCTTTGCTGCCGACTGAGCGGCGAAACGCCTACGCCAAGACCTTGATGCAGGCGCTTCACCTCGTGGCGGGACGAGTGCGGCAACACCCGATCCCCGCCTTCTCAACCCCGCGATTAAGGACCGAAAAGATGCGATTAACCCATATATTGACGGGCAGCTGCCCGGCGTTCAAGCGCGGACGTGATCGTGCGGCACTCGTCCTGGCTGCGATCGGCCTGGCCGTGACAGGTACGCTCGGCATTGCGGCGACGGCGTCTGCGGATACGCCAGCGGCGAAGGCCGTGAACGCGGTCGCGACAGACATTGTGACGGGGCGTCTGACCGCCAGTTTCGGCAAGGCGTTTGATCCCTTCAAGGACGGTCAGATGCGTGTGCATAAAGGCGTCGATATTGCGGCCGCTATCGGGACGCCGATCTACGCCCCGGCGGACGGGGTTATCTGTGCCGCCACCGACCTCTATCAGAATAAGCCTGCCTACGGCACGGTCGTGGTGATTGAAACGGCTGACGGTGTCATGACGCTCTTCTCTCATCTGGATGGATATTCAGTGGCGGAAGGGCAGCGCGTCTCCAAGGGCGAACAGATCGCGACGGTTGGGAACACAGGCCGCAGCACGGGCCCACATGTCCATATCGAGACCTATCAGAACGGCGAGCCTATCGACCCGATGACGGTCTGGGATCTGGCAGGGAAATAGGCCGCGAAGGCGCTCTGAGAAACCAAGTTTTATGAGACCCATCTTCGTATCGCTCTTATGCGCGCTCTGTCTGATGGGCGGAGCTCTGCCATCATCGGCTCAAACCGAGGGCGATCCCGCCGTCGATTTCGACAGTCTCTTGGAGGAGATCGGCAACAGCTCTGACATTGTCGGCTTAGCTGTCGCTGTCGTTCGCGACGGCGAGGTCGAATCCATGCGCACCTTTGGCGTCAGGAGCCTTGATGGCCTTGAACCGATCGATGAAGAGACGGTCTTCCGGTTGGCGTCTGTCTCAAAGGGGATTGCGTCCAGCGTTGTCGGGCAGATGGTGAGCGAAGAGCGCATTTCTCTGTCAGCCCCCGCGAGTTCATTCTCTGAAACGCTTCAGCTTAAAAACAGTCATGATCTGACCCGACTGACACTCGAAGATGTGCTGAGTCACAGATCAGGTTTACCGCCCTATGCCTACGATAATTTGCTCGAAGCCGGCATCTCGCCAGCCATTATCAGGGGTCGATACGCCGAAGTCGATCCGATTTGCGCGGTTGGGGCCTGCTATACCTACCAAAACGTGGTCTTCGATACCGTCACGGAACTCATTGAAAGCGTGGACGGCAAGGCCTTCTCTGAGGCGTTGAACACGCGGTTGTTTGAGCCCTTGGGCATGACCCGCGCCTCTGCGTCACTAGACGGCCTTCAACGGGATGATAACTGGGCGCGCCCTTACCAGCGGAAGCGCGGTGGGCCATGGCAACAGGTTGAGATCAAGGACGCTTATTACGCTATCCCCGCCGCGGGCGGCGCGAACGCCAGCATCTCTGACATGGCAATATGGCTGCGGGCGCAGATGGGATACCATGAGGAAGTGCTTGCAAAAGATGTCTTGGCCATGATTCACGCGCCACGGGTTACGACGCGCGCGGAGCTTCGCCGTTTGCGGAATGGCTTTCCTGGGCTGGAGGCAGCCAGTTACGGTCTTGGCTGGCGTATCTATGATTTTGCGGGGGATCGCGTCATCTCTCACTTTGGCTCTGTCGATTATGGCTTCGGCGCGCAGATCACCTTTATTCCCTCGAAGGATGTTGGGATTGTCGTTCTGACTAATTCACGGTCCAAGGGATACAGTAAAATAGTCCCCGCATTTTTGGAGCGGGAGCTGGCGGCGAACGTGTCGAGTCGGTGAAGCCGGCTCAGACCGCGACTGGATCGGGTCGATGATGATCTGGGATCTGGCTGTGGAGTAGACTTTATGGTGCTGAGGCCGTCCCTGTGTGGGGATGCTTATTCGACTAACAAGGTCCGCGTTCAAGACGTTCTGCATTTTCTACCGCATATTTTTTTGAATGCACTTCGGCCGAAAATCGTTTGCGGCTCAACTAAAACTGTGCAAGATAAATTGCATGCAGTATGCAATAAAGAAACTGGAACCTGCCTCGACACAAGCTTCGCGCGTCATTCGTGCAATGATCATAAATGGTGAGCTGGGTGACGGTGAGCGCATCAACGAAGTACATCTCTCTGAACAATTGGGGATCAGCCGCACGCCTATTCGGGAAGGATTGGGTCAACTTATTACCGAGCAGTTTATTGACGTCATTCCGCGGCGTGGTTTCTTTGTTCGCGAGTTGTCGCCTTCCGAATTCAGTGATCTCTATGATCTTCGCCCGCTGCTCGATCCACATGCCCTTCTGATCGGTGGTTTGCCGTCTGATGCTGAAATCGACGCCATTGAACGTTCGAATGACGCTTTTCTAAAAGCCCGAACGAGTGAAAAAGCTGTGAAGGCTGATGAGGTCTTCCACCGAACACTTCTCGCTCGTTGCCCGAATCTGGTTCTCTTGAATCTGATTGAGAACTTGATCGCACGAACCCAACGCTATGAGCTGGCTTTGTTTCGTGACACGGCGGCTCAGTACTCAGCTGGCGACACGCATGCGAAGATTATATCCGCGCTGCGGGATCAGGATTTACCATCCGCGTGCGAATATCTCCGTCAAAACCTTACTCACGGAAAGCAGCCGATCCTCGATTGGCTCGGCTCACGCAATCTACCAACCCAGGATAAATGATGAGGCCAACAACTCTACTTTTTGCATCATGTCTAGCGATTGCGGCGTGTGCCAACGCTAATCCTGCGCCGGACGGTTTATGGTTAGGACAGATGGAGGGGGACGACGGTGAGGCAATCTTTATAGAGGTTGCCTCTGATGATCTTGAAAGCGCAGGCTTTGAGAATGTTATTTTGCATAACTTGGAGTCTGGCACTCTTCTATTGGACACACCCCGCCAACAAAACGAAACTCTTGTCGATGGTTTTTATATTCAAACGAGCAATCAGATTGGTGGCCAACGCTTGGCCCATCCCATTCAGCTTTTAAAAAATCAGGACGGATTCTGGGTTGGAACTGCCCAACCGCTTGGACGACAATTCTCCGTGTGGATGGATATTTCTAGTAACAGTGACGGTGATTTGAATGCTGTCATTATCAATCCCGAACGCAATATTACGGGGCCAGCGCGATCTTATAAACTCGTCCCAGACGATGAAGGCCGCTACGCATTCAGAGCGGGGGAAGATGGCCCTTCCTTTACGACTGCGCAGTTCGACCCCAGCAGGAAAACCATTCGGATGAATTATGGTCCTTTGCAGGACTTTGAGTTTCAGTCTGTTGATGAGCAGTCAGGA
>JBCBGR010000187.1:0-5296 GCA_038526555.1 Pseudomonadota bacterium | reverse complement strand
TGAGCGTCTCGAACCAGAGGGTGGGTGGGTAATCTGCAAACTGCAATGAAATCTGCTCCCACATCCGCTTCAGTTTGGGCATGTAAGCCTCTGGTGCATCCATAATTTCATGGAAGTGATGAATATTCAGGATTACATTCAAGTCCTGCGATAAGGCATTATCGACGATCGTTTGCACACGCGCCGCAAAGGCTGGGTCAATCGTGTAATCTGGAGCTCCACCCGTATAATCATCCCATCGGACCGGGATACGTACAGTGTCAAACCCTTTACTTTTAATCCGCTCGAAATCTTCGAGGCTGACATTCTTACCACCGCCCCAGCCTTGGTCGACAGCGTTTTCGAGCGAGTTTCCCATATTGACGCAACGTTTCATGTTGAAATCGCTGGCAGTCGATATCTTACTATTTCTGACATCATACGCCCTATCATGGGATGTGTTAGAAGTGGACACACAGGACACCACCAAAAATGATAGCGCTAACAAATTCAGGCGAAATATTATCCGAGATATCTTTGACATCATGTGAGCTTACGCACCGTATCCCGTTCAATAATCTTGTGATCCAGAAGAGCGCGCATCGATTGGATAGTTTCACCTTGGCCGCGAATTGAAGCCGCTAGGAGCCTGACAGCGTGATCGGCCATCTCACCGATCGGTTGCTTCACTGTGGTTAATTCCGGCCAGATATTTGTCGCTATTTCCGTATCATCGAAACCGACGACTGATACATCATCCGGGACGGACAGGCCCTGCCTGTAGGCGGCTGCGACAACACCCGCAGCCATATCATCATTACAGGCAAAAATGGCTGTGGGCCTCTCTGGTCGTGAGAGCAACTCGCGACCCGCATCAAACCCTGATCTGTAAGTAAAGTCTCCCTGAATGAGGAGGTCATCTGAGATATTAAGTTTAAACTCACGCGCACCGCTGAGGAAACCATTTAAACGGTGACCGCTCGATGCGTGCGTGGGCGGCCCTTTCACAAATCCAATCTGGCGATGACCCGCATCAACCAGATATTCCATCATATCTCGCGCCGCCTGCGTGTCATCCATGGCCACACGCAGCTTATCCGTATGGATATTCTTTGGGGCGACACGGACAACAGCCAGACCATAATTTTCCAGCGTCTCGATGAAGGGTTCATGATTAGACAGAGGCGGCGTAACAATCACACCGTCCAGACCCGCACTCTTGAGTGACTGCACAGTTTCTTCAGGTCTTTCATAAGGCGCTTGTTGGCCTAAATCTTCAAGAACGAGGTGACACCCAATCGCACGGCATGCAGCCAACGCACCGATCAAAACGCTTGAAAGATAGCTCGGCGAGGGGTTCTGATAGACCAATCCCAGGAACAGTGACTTCCCGCCTGCGAGGCGACGCGCACTGATGTTCGGACGATAGTTCAGATCATTAATCGCCTGCTGAACTCTGTCGCGTGTCGTCGATTTAACGATGCCATTTTTATTGATGACACGGGACACCGTCATCAAGGAAACACCAGCGCGCTCGGCAACCTGTTTAATGGTCACAGTTGAACGCTGGTCCTGCATCGCCTTTCCCCCTTCAGCTCAATGCTTGTTGAACTGACATGTTGTCGCACAGTCCCCGCTGTTCCGCAACGACGCTCCCAACAATTCACAAGTTTGACTTCTATGAATTGACAAATGTCGCATTATGCAGACAGTGAGCGCTAACAACTACAATACATAAGGGGATCACAATGGCAACTGAGGGTGTTGAAAACGAGGCCGATCAAGCCGCCAGCAACCGTTTCGTTATTTTCATCTGCATGATCGCGACACTGGGCGGATTTCTGTTTGGCTATGATAGCGGCGTTATCAACGGCACCGTTGACGGCCTTCAGACGGCCTTCAACTCTGACGATGTCGGCACAGGCTGGAGCGTATCCTCTATGTTGTTGGGGAGCGCGGTTGGTGCATTTTTCGCCGGACGCCTCTCAGACATTTTTGGACGCCGGAACATGCTGCTCGTCGCAGCGGTCATGTTTATCATTAGTGCATGGGGCTCAGGCATTGCCCAGAGTAGTGGTCCCTTTATTGCGTACCGGATTATTGGGGGCCTTGCCGTCGGTGCGGCCTCAGTCATGGCGCCCGCCTATATTTCAGAAGTTGCGCCTGCTCACATTCGGGGGCGTCTGACTTCTATTCAGCAAGTTGCGATCATTTTTGGATTATTCCTCGCTTTCGTGAGCAACTATTTTCTCGCACAGGCCTCCGGCTCTGCGCTCGCACCCTTCTGGGGTGGGTTTGAAACCTGGCGCTGGATGTTCTGGATGGAATTAATTCCAGCGTTTCTGTTCCTGATCATGCTGTTCTTTATTCCGAAAAGCCCCCGCTATCTGGTGGTTAAAGATGATGAAGTTGGTGCGGTCAAAACACTGACACGTATCGTCGGGGCCAAACGCGCCAAAGAAAAGGTCAAAGAGATTTCAGCCTCACTTCTGACGGAGCACAAACCTCGGCTACGGGATGTTCTTGAACGCGGCAAACTCTTCCGTGGCATTGTCTGGGTAGGCATTGGTCTCGCCGTTTTACAACAGTTTGTCGGGATTAATATTGTCTTCTATTACGGGGCGGTCCTCTGGCAGTCTGTCGGCTTCACAGAATCGGATGCGTTGCTGATCAATGTACTCTCGGGCGGTCTATCGATTGCCGCTGTTTTGATTACATTGGCGACCATTGATAAAATTGGTCGAAAGCCCTTCCTAATCCTCGGCTCAATCGGCATGTTCATAACACTCGCCCTCGTTGCCTACGCTTTCAGCAACGGAACTATCATCAATGGCGAATTGACCCTGAGCGATAATATAGGCCTTCTGGCACTTATTTCGGCGAACGCTTATGTCTTCTTCTTCAACCTGAGCTGGGGTCCAGTCATGTGGGTCATGTTGGGTGAGATGTTCCCGAACCAGATCCGCGGATCTGGTCTCGCTGTTGCTGGCTTCGCGCAGTGGATCGCCAACTTCCTGATCACCATGACATTCCCGATTTTCCTGACAACGATCGGACTGGCTGCGGCCTATAGCCTCTATGCGGCTTTTGCGCTCATATCTGTCGGCTTTGTGGTGTACTTCGTTCAAGAAACAAAAGGCCGCGAGCTAGAAGACATGACGGGGTAAGTCGGGAGCGGTTACTCGCTCTGATTTAAAAAGACATATGATGAGTGAGATTAACTCAGTCTGTATCTTGGGGGGAGGCACAGCGGGCTGGATGACAGCGGCTGCGCTTGCCCACAAATTCCAAGCCACGGACTTGTCCATCTCACTCGTCGAGTCTGAACAAATCGGCACAATCGGGGTGGGTGAGGCCACCCTCCCCCACATTCGCTTTTTCAATCAAGCCTTAGGTATTGATGAAGCCACCTTCATGCAGGCGACGCGTGCAACCTTCAAACTCGGCATCGAATTCTGCGATTGGAGTGAGATTGGTGAGAGTTATATCCATCCATTTGGAGATTTTGGTGAACCCGTAAACGGGATCGACTTTCATCATGTCTGGAGCGAACTCTTCAGACAGGGCCGCGTGAAGAGTCTGGATGCGTTCTCCTATCCGGTCGTCGCGGCTGAGCAAGGGCGATTCCATCATCCGGAAACGGACCTGAATTCGATCGGCTCAACGTTCGGCTACGCCTATCAATTTGACTCAACGCTCTATGCCAAGTTCCTCCGCGATTTTGCAGAAGCCAGAGGCATTCAGCGGATCGAAGGTCGCGTCGATCACGTTCATCATGATGAGGCGGTCGGCACGGTTGAACGCCTTCAGCTTGAATCCGGACAAATCATTGAGGCCGATCTCTTCATCGATTGCTCTGGGTTTCGTGGCCTGCTGATCGAAGGCGCTTTAGAATCGGGCTATCAAGACTGGAGCCGCTGGCTACCCTGCAACCGCGCTGTTGCGGTTGCGTGTGAGAGCGCTGGCCCACCTGTTCCTTATACGCGAGCCACAGCGCGTGAAGCGGGCTGGCAATGGCGCATTCCCCTCCAGCATCGCACCGGCAATGGCTATGTCTATTGCAGTGACTTCGCGACAGCGGAGGAAGCTGAAGAGCGGTTGATCGGGAGCCTCGAAGGTGACCCGATTACAGAGCCCAACCACCTGCGTTTCCTGACTGGCCGAAGGAATGATTTCTGGTCGAAGAATGTTGTCGCTATAGGGCTCTCGGCTGGCTTCCTGGAGCCTCTAGAATCCACCTCAATTCATTTCATTCAGGAAGGGATTACCGCCCTGTTGGAGCTGTTCCCGGATACGAGACTTTCCGAGATAGAACGGCAGGAATATAATGAGAGAATGGCGCTGAATTTTGAGCGTGTGCGTGACTTCCTGGTCCTTCACTATGTGGCAACACGACGTGAGGACACCCCACTCTGGCGGCATTTCCGGTCTATGGCCTTGCCAGACAGTCTGACCGAAAAGCTCGAAAGCTGGACCCATCGCGGTCTGGTTCCGTCTTACGAACAGAGCGTATTTCTGCCACCCAGCTGGATCGCTGTCCTTGTGGGACAGAAAATCCATCCAAAGGCGGGAGACCCCCGTTTAGCAAACCTGCCGCTTTCCGAGATAGAAGCAAAGGCTAATGGCATTCAGACAAGAATTCGTTCTGCGGTGGATCGCGCGCCTCATCATTGGGACTACCTGAAATCGGCTGGTTTTCATTTCCACTCAGATTCACTTCCCGCGACTTAAGCCTTATTAAGACGCGTGGATAAGAGCCCTTTAAATATCGTTTTATGTGGCAGCGACTTCGCTGTCTGGCTGACCGCTCTCGCACTTCGCCGGCAATTGCCGATGGAACAAGCCATTACGGTTATCGAAACAGACGCAGCCTCTCAGGAAGGCCATCTTTACGGCTATATACTCCCGCCAGAAATCTATCCGTTTCATCTGAAACTTGGCATTTCTGAACCTGATTTCCTTCTCAACAGCACGGCGAGTTTTAGTTGGGGCACGGAGTTTCAAAACTGGGGTTTAGAGAAACGAACCTGGGTTCAGGCATTTCATCACCCCCTGCCCGTTTGGGACGGCGTCGCCTTCCCCAAAATCATCGCCAACACACCCAAAACAATATTGCAGAATTGCCTGATTTCCGTCGCTGCAGCCCGTGCGGGTCGTTTCGCACATCCACCCGAAGACCCTGACAATCCACTTTCGCGTGCTGAATATGATTGACGCCAGCCTCGCGGGCTGTCTTGCGATAGAAGTCGCATAAATTGGCTGGATCGAATGCATAGCCATATTCAGCGCTCTATTGATCATGTTGTGCGCGATGATG
>JBCBGR010000186.1:0-5346 GCA_038526555.1 Pseudomonadota bacterium | reverse complement strand
ACGGTTTCCTCGTCATGGCGCTCGAGCCGCACGCGAATGAAGACGGTGATGGGCAAGCCGTAGAGCGCAGGGTCAATCTCGGCCTTATATCCACGAATGACGCCGCGCTCTTCTAACGCCTTGAGCCGACGCAGACAGGGCGAGGGCGAAAGGCCGACCTTATCGGCCAGCTCCCGATTACTGATCCGCCCCTCACGCTGCAAGCACTGGGCAATTTTCCGGTCAATTTGATCCATAAGACGCAACTTTCTGCCATCAAACATTCATTCCATGACCGAATAGCACGATAATAGCGTCAAAAATAGCGCAATAAGACGGTAAGGATGGAGGACGCCATGTCTGTCAAACCGCACTCAGCCTTTTCGACCCGCGCGATTCATTATGGCTATGATCCTTTGGATTATGGCGGGTCTTTGGTGCCGCCCGTTCACATGACCTCGACCTTTGTGTTCGACAAAGCTGAAACGGGTGGCGCGATTTTCGCGGGCGAACAAGCCGGGCATGTCTATTCGCGGATCAGCAATCCGACTCTCGATCTGCTCGAACAGCGTATGGCCTCTTTGGAAGGCGCAGAAGCGGGTCTCGCGACGGGATCAGGGATCGGCGCGATCACCGCCTGCCTCTGGACCCTGCTGGAACCGGGCGATGAGATCATTGTCGATCAGACCCTCTATGGCTGCACCTTTTCATTCCTCCATCACGGCCTGTCCAAGTTTGGCGTGCGTGTGACCCATTGCGATCTGACCGACCCGGATGCGCTTCGTAAGGCGATCTCAACCACAACAAAGCTCATCTATTTCGAAACACCCGCCAATCCGAACATGCGGCTTGTCGATATTGAAGCCGTCTCGGCCATCGCCAAAGCGCATGGCGTACTCACGCTTGTCGACAACACTTACGCGACACCCGTCCTGACGCGCCCCATTGAACGTGGGGCCGATATTGTCGTGCATTCGGCCACCAAATATCTGGGCGGGCATGGCGATCTGGTCGGCGGTATCGCCGTCGGATCACGAGAGATCATGGATCGCGTCCGGCTTTATGGCCTGAAGGATATGACAGGTGCGGTCATGGCACCGATGACAGCCATGCTCATCCTACGCGGGCTAAAAACCTTGGAACTGCGCATGGAGCGTCATTGCACCTCCGCTCAGAAGGTCGCCTCTGCGCTGGAAAGTCATCCCGCGGTTTCGCAAGTGCTCTATCCGGGCTTGCCATCCTTCCCACACTATCAGTTGGCCGGCAGCCAGATGTCCGCGCCGGGCGGGATGATTGCGCTGGAACTGGAAGGCGGAATGGACGCCGGAAAAGCGCTGATCAATGGCCTGTCCGTGATCCATTGTGCCGTATCACTCGGCGATGCAGAAACCCTGATCCAGCATCCGGCCTCAATGACGCACAGCCCCTACACAGAAGAAGAGCGCGCGCGTCACGGGATCAGCGATGGTCTGGTCCGCCTGTCCGTGGGTCTTGAGTCGCCGGACGATATTATTGCCGACTTGATGCAATCACTGGATCAGTTGCGCCCGCCGCTTCTGCAAGCCGGCGAATAATTTCGAAAGCGCCTTCCCCGTCCAGCCGTATATAGGCTGTGACGATAGACACCGCACAATCCAACGCCCTGATCCCGCAGCGCTTGCAGGACTGGTTCAGCGCGCAAGACTGGACGATTCGTCCCTATCAAAAGCGGATGGTGGAGCAGTTCGCGAAAGCCCAAGACACACTCTTGATTGCCCCAACGGGTGGCGGGAAAACGCTGGCAGGATTTCTGCCCTCTCTATGCGATCTGGCCGACAAGGCTGAAGGCGCTAAACCCGCGCTCCATACACTTTACATCTCGCCGCTTCGCGCCCTCACCAATGATATTGAGCGCAATCTGATGCGACCCGTCGGCGATCTCAACCTGCCGATTGAGATTGGTGTTCGCACGGGCGACACGAAATCCTATCAGCGCAAAAAACAGCAGACCAAGCCACCGGATGTTTTACTGACGACGCCAGAGAGCCTGATGCTCCTGCTGTCTTACGACAATGCCCCAGATTATTTCGCGTCGCTAAAATGCGTGGTCATTGATGAGATGCATAGTTTCACAACGGGGAAACGCGGGCATTTCACCAGTCTGGCGCTGGCCCGCCTCAAAACGCTCGCGCCCGATCATGTGCGCTTCGGCCTGTCCGCCACGGTCGCTCAACCCGAGAAAGCCGCGGCTTGGTTAGGCCCGACAGGCGCTCCGGCCGAACTCATCGAAGTGGCGGGCGACACACCACCCCACATTTCCATCATTGAGCCGAAAAGCCGCTTTCCCTTAGGCGGCCATAATCCGCGTTATGCGGTCCGAGATATTTACGAGATTATCCGGGATCACCGCACCTCTATCGTCTTCGTGAACACGCGCGCGCAGGCCGAAATCCTGTTTCAACAGCTCTGGGAAGTGAACGAAGACGGGCTGCCGATCGGCGTTTATCATGGCTCGCTCGCCAAGGATCGTCGGCAGAAAACGGAGGCGCTCATTGCCTCCGGCCACATGCGCGCCGTCGTGTCAACTTCGGCCCTCGAAATGGGGGTCGACTGGGGCGATGTGGATGTCATCGTCCAAGTCGGCGCGCCCAAAGGCGTGTCGCGCCTACTGCAACGCATTGGACGCTCCAATCACCGCATCGACGAAGCCTCCAAAGCCATCCTCGTCCCGACCAACCCGCTGGAGGTGGTGGAATGTGATGTCGCGATTGAGGCCATCCGTGACGGGCACCGGGACGGCGATGAATATTCATCCGGATCGATGGATGTGGTCGTGCAATATTTGGTCAATCGCGCCTGCGCCGGACCTTTGAAGAAACGCGAGGCGCTCAACGAAATCCGCTCTGCTTGGCCCTATCGTGATCTGGACAAAGCTGACTTTGACGCCATTCTCTCTTTCGCCGTGGATGGCGGCTATGCACTGAAAAGCTATGAGCGGTTTAAGCGATTAAAGGAAACGTCGCGCGGTTATCAGATCGCCAGCCAACCCCAAGCCAAACGCCACCGGATGAATATCGGCACCATCGTCGAGTTCGCAAAACTGAAAGTCCGACGCATCCCCTCGCCCAAATCCAAACGCGGGCGCGTCGTCGGCGAGATTGAAGAGCGGTTCGTCATGCACCTTAATCCCGGCGACACATTCGTCTTTGCGGGCGAGACGCTTCGATACCAAGGCATTCGCGATATGGCGATTGAAGCGGTGCCTGCGCCTCGCGCCCGCCCCAAAGTCCCCGCCTATGCGGGCGGGATGATGCCGCTCTCGACCTATCTGGCGGACGGGGTCCGTGCGGTTGTCAGTGATCCCACGGTTTGGGCCCGACTGCCGGACCAAGTGGAGCAATGGCTCACGCTCCAATCGCTCTTTTCAGACCTGCCCGGAAAAAGCGGGCTTCTGGTCGAGAGCTTTTTCGACAAAAATGATCATGTCCTGCTGGTCCACACCTTTGAAGGCCGGAAGGTGAATAATGCGCTGGGGTTCCTGCTCACCAAGCGGATGGAAAAGCGCGGGCTCGCCCCAATCAATTTCTCGATTACAGATTATGCACTCACTATCACATCGCTCGAACCTGTTAATACGCTCAACGGTCTACTGGACGCAGACATTCTGGAAGATGAGCTGGATGAATGGATCGTCAATTCGCCCATGATCAAGCGATCCTTCCGCAAGATCGCGACCATTGCCGGCCTGACCGAACAGCGCATCCCCGGCCAGCAACGCACGATGAAACAGGTCACCTTCTCAACCGACCTGATCTATGACGTGCTCTTGAAATATGAGCCGGATCACATCCTGCTGCGGATTGCGCGCACAGAAGCGGAAAGCGATCTGCTCGATGTGCCGCGGCTGCGTCACTTTTTAAAAGAGGTTGAGGGGGACACTGTCTTCCGGACATTGCCTCAGGCCAGCCCACTCTCTATTCCGGCCATGATGCAGATAGGTCGCGAATTTATTCGCGGCGATGCGCAAGCCAGGCTGGTGTCTGAAACCGCGCAATCGCAAACCCACGTTCAGGATTATATGAACGGGATCGGCGACAGTCTGCTGGAACAGGTCAGGGCCTATGTGGACGAACAAGACAGGGAGACAAAAGGGGCCAGTGAGCCCGCCACCGCCCCGCGCGCAGACCGAGGCGCGGCTTGAGTTTAACACGCGGGCCGGACCGATTGTCTTTGACGCGGGGAAAGCGGCGTTTCTCCCTGAGCATGACACGCTCCTCGTCGCTGACCTGCATTTTGAAAAAGGCAGTTATCTGCAGGCCATTGGCGGCGCGCCGCTCCCGACTTATGACACGCCGGATACGCTAGAGCGGCTCAGCGCGCTAATCGATTTCTTCAAACCCCGCCATGTCGCTGCGCTCGGCGACAGTTTTCATGACGTGCATGCGGGCGAGCGGATGGGCACCCAAGATTTAACGGCAATGAATGCATTGGTCGCGCGCGTAGATCGCTTTACCTGGATCCTCGGCAACCATGATCCCGATATTCCAACGGACCTGAGAGGCGATCGCGAAGACCATCTGGAATGCGGGGCGTTCCTGCTGACGCACCACCCGACGGAGCCGCTACAATCAAGCGGCGTGAATGTGTGTGGTCACCTGCACCCCAAAGTCCGCATCCCGACCCGGCGCTCCAGTATCCCCGCGCCCTGCTGGGCCGTCAGCCGGGAGCGCATTATCATGCCGAGCTTCGGAACCTTCACGGGCGGGCTGGATGTGCGCGATCCGGCGATTGCGGATGAGTTGATCGGCCCAACCGCCTATTTCGCCACGACAGGGAATGCAGTCATCGCGCTCGACGGGCGTGTTTTGAAAATGGATCCATAAAATGCTATGCGGTCCCCATAAAATGTGTGTGGGGCACTTATGAATCTTCTAATGACTATCCTCGTCGGCGGGATTGCTGGCTATATTGCGAAGATTATTCTGCCTGATCGGCATGAGCCCAAAGGCCTGATCATGATTATTCTGTCCGGGGTGATTGGCGGGATTGCCTTTACCTGGCTGGGGCAGACCTTGGGCTTTTACGGTCCCGGCGATGCGGCAGGGTTTATCGGCACCGTGATTGGTGCGATTATCGTCTCGATAATTGCATCCAAGATTTTCAAATCGCGTTAGCGCTGACGAAATACACGCAGAATGCGGCCATCCATGATGAGAAGGCCCGCCGCGATCAGTAACGCGCCAGCGATTTGCAGGATTGTAAACGTCTCACCAAGAATAATGACGCCGAGAAACGTCGCCGTCACGGGCATCAGAAACCCGGCAAATGCCGAATTTGTCGCCCCTGCTGTTTCAAGCAGGCGAAAATAGAGACTGTTGGCGATAACAG
>JBCBGR010000185.1:0-5369 GCA_038526555.1 Pseudomonadota bacterium | reverse complement strand
GGGGCAATGGGTGTCATGGCGGCACTTTATGAGCGCGAACAGACGGGCAAAGGCAAACGCATCACCGCCAGCCTGTTTGAAACCACTGTCTTCCTTGTCGGCCAGCATATGGCACAAAAGGCCGTCACCGGTCAGGTCGCCGCGCCTATGCCCGCGCGGACGTCTGCTTGGGCGATTTATCAGCTCTTTGACACCAAGGATGAGGAACAAGTCTTCGTCGGTGTCGTGAGTGATGGTCAATGGAAGATTCTTTGTGAGGCGTTCGGACTAGAGCACCTATTAGAAGATCCCGATCTGGCTGAGAACCGCGACCGCGTGATCCATAAGGATCGCTTCCTGCCAGAGATCGAAGCCGCTTTCAAAGCCCTCACCAAAGCGGAACTCATGGAAAAGATTGAACATCTCGGCCTGCCCTTCGCGCCGATCGGCAAGCCCGAAGACATGTTTGACGATCCGCATCTGAACGCCAGCGGCGGCCTGCTCGATATGGAACTGGAAGATGGGCAAGCCGCCAAACTCCCGGCCCTGCCTGTCGCTCTCAATGGCGACAGGATCGGCCTTCGCCTCAGCCCGCCCAAGATTGGGGAGCATACACATGCAGTGATGCAGGAAGCAGGCCTGAGTGAGGATCAGATTAGCGCGATGCGAGACGCCGGGACTATCCAGTAGCTCCGACTGGGAAATCTCCTGCCTTACTCACCATACCGGGCAGTACTTTTTCCATTACGCCTGAGAGCCACTCGGCTGTCTCGATCACTGCGCTGAGGTCATAGCCCGTCGCGTAGCCGCCGCGTTCCAACATATAGAGCACATCTTCGCTGGGGACATTACCCGTCGCATTCGGCGCAAAAGGGCATCCGCCAATTCCACCGATTGAAGCATCAATCGTCTTCACCCCGCTTTGCAAGGCGGCATGGACGTTAGCGAGGCCTGTGTTACGCGTATTGTGGAAATGCGCCCGCATGGACAGGTGCGGCAGTTCCTTGGCGACGCGGTCGAACATGGCCGCGACTTGCCAGGGGTTCCCAACACCAATCGTGTCCGCCAAAGCGACTTCCGTGAAACCTGCCTCTGAGAAACGGTGGACCATATCGATCACTGTGTCTTCTGCGACTTCGCCTTCAAACGGGCAGCCAAAGCTGGTGGCAATCGTGACATTGAAGGCGAGACCGGCCTCCCGCACTTTTTGGGCCATTTCACACGCCATTAGCACGGAACTCTCGCGGGTCTGGTTCTGGTTCTTAGTCGCGAATGTATCGCTGGCGCAGGCGACTAAGCCGAGCTCATCCACTTTTGTCTTGAGCGCCCGGTCCACGCCCCGCTCATTCATGACGAGGCCAATGTAAGTCACATCGTCCCGGTCCAGCAGACCTGCAATCACCGCCTCGGCATCAGCCATTTGCGGCACGTATTTGGGATGGGCGAAGCTCGCGACCTCAATGCGCTTGGCCCCCGCGCTGATGGCCCGATTGATGAGCGAGAGCTTCTCACCTGTTGAGAACAGACGAGCTTCATTTTGAAGCCCATCCCGCGCCGTAACGTCGAGGAGTTCGACGGGTCGGCTCAAAGCGTCATACCCCCATCAATATCGATCCGTGCGCCCGTAATGTAGCTCGCTTCATCAGAGGCGAGGAAGGCAGCCAGAGCCGCGACCTCATCGGCTTTGCCGTAACGGCGGAGCGCCGTCATTTTGCGCAATGCATCCGCAAAACCGCCCTCCGCCGGGTTCATGTCTGTATCAATTGGACCAGGCTGGATTGCGTTCACACGAACATTCTGTGGTCCTAAATCACGCGCCCATCCCCGGACCAGACCGGAAACAGCCGCTTTGGAGGAACCATAAACAGCCGCGCCCGGCATGGGGTATGTATGTGAATTGATACTGCTGATCACGATGACTGATCCGCCTGACTTCATCAGGGGAACAGCGGCTTGTGTACCGGCGTAGACGCCATCGACATTAGTTTTATAGACTTCACGGAAGAGATCAAAACCGGCTTCTTGGATAGGGGTCATCCGGGCAATCCCGGCATTATGAACCAGAATGTCGATGCCACCCTTCTCCTTGGCGATATCCAGGTATGCCGACACGGACGAAGGATCAGACGCATTAGCCTGAACCGCCACAGCCTGACCGCCTGCATCCATGATCTTCGCGACCACATCATTCGCCGCGTCCGGGCTGCTATTATAGGTCAAGATGACGTCCGCGCCCTCTTTGGCAAAGCGTTCGGAAATCGCGGCTCCAATGCCGCGCGAGCCCCCTGTTACAATCGCTACTTTGTTTGAGAGGTCGTAAGTCATCCGCCAAATCCATTCTTCTCGTTATTGCGTGTGGTCTCTCACTTAAGGTGTATAGCGAATTATAAAAGGAGGGATCTATGGATATTCAGGCAGCACAGGCGGATATTCGGCGCGCCTATCGCGGGGGTGGGCTTGGCGCGATTGTCTCGGGTCTGGTGTGGGTGATGTCTGGCGTCGTCACACTACTGCATGGGATCAACATCGGATATTTGGCGCTTTTCTTTGGTGGCATGCTGATCTTTCCAGTCTCATCCTTTCTGGAAAGACTGATCCTGAAGAACCCGTCACCAGACCCAGACAACCCTTTTGGACGCCTGGCATTTGAAACTGTGCCGCCAATGATTGCGATGCTCATCGCCGTCTGGTTTCTCATTCCGCATTACCCGGAATGGGTGTTTCCGTTTGCGGCCATTGCCGTGGGCACGCACTATTTCGGGTTCCGATCCGCCTATGGAATGTTCACCTATTGGGCCCTAGCAGGTGTAATGACGGCTGTGGGGGCTATCGCCATCTGGATGGTCACCATTCCAGCCCCGACCTTCATATTTATCATCGCCGCAATCGAGATCGTGTTCGGCTTTATCCTAATCCGTCAGACGAAAAGCTGATATGATTCGTCATATGCCATGCTACATTGGGCAATCAGAACACTAGAGCGCATCATAGATCGCCGCGATGGCCGGGCCGACATCGGCTTGATCATCGATGGGGGGTCGCGTCATGCCCAAGCGGACAATGACGGCGTTTTTAGATGGGATCACGATCACCCGCTGCACATCGTGCCCGCCCATATAGTAAGCCGTGTCAGGTAGTCCTGGAAGACGCACGCCCTCACCCTCGATCTCTGTGTTCAGCCACCATTGCGCACCGTAAAAATCGATGACGGATGAAACAGGAGTTGTTGCATAGCGAACTGCGCCTTCTGGCAGAACACGTTGTCCATTCCACATCCCGCCATCAAGATAGAGCTGACCTAGGCGCGCCCAATCGCGCGCGGTCGCATAAAGGTAGCTTGATCCGATAAAGGTCCCGCCTGCATCCGTCTCAAAGACGGGGCTACCCATCCCGATCGGCGCAAACAGATACTGATAAGGCCAGCTGTGATAATCCTGCCCTGAGCCTTCAATCGCACGACGAAGCACGGCGGAGAGAATGTTTGTCGTTCCGCTGGAGTAAGTCCAATTTTTTCCCGGCTCATAGGCCAATTCGCTCTTCGAAGCGGTTAGTCCCATGTGACGGCTGTTAAACAGCATGCTCGAAACCGAAGAGTTCGGGTCGGCATAGTCTTCGACAAAATCGAGCCCGTCTGTCATCTGTAGCAGGTTAGCGAGAGTGATCTCAGCGCGCGGGTCACCCCCTTTCCAATCCGGCATGAGTTCGCGGTCTGAGAGTGACAGCAAACCCTGGTCAATCGCGATGGCCGCCATCGCCTGCGTCACCGACTTGGCCATAGACCAGCTTTGCATCGGCACGTCGGGACCAAAATCATCGGCATAGTCTTCCGCAACGATCACGCCGTTCTGTACAACCAATAGTGCCCGAACATCGGCAGACACATCGCCCTTGGCGGACAGGCGTGCGGCTTCGGTAAGGGCTTGGATAGTTGGGTCAATCTCGACTTTCCATGGCTGAGTCGCGATCGGAACTGTCTTAAATGGCTCATTGTAAGGCTCGCCATCGACTACGATGGAACAGCCATATCCGGGGCGGTAATCCACCTGCACGCGGCCTAAAATCCCGAACAGGCTCCCGCGAACGGATTGGGCTTGGGGATCCACTTTGATGCGAACGCGGTCCATGACCGGATGGATACGCGCAAAATCCCGGTCCAAAACATTATCCAGATCACGGTCAGCGACGAAAACTTCTGAACACACGGCTTTCGTTTTGTAGGCTGATGGTATCCGCACAAACCCGTAAGCAAAGGCCGCGATAAAGACAATCAAGCCGAACGACCAACCAATGAGAGCGGTGAGAAGAGTACGTTTCACGCCTCTTCATAGAAGGCTTCACTTGCGATAGCCAAGGCTGATTTCGCAAACAAAAAAGCCGCCCCGAAGGGCGGCCTTGAAATGATAATGCCAGAGTAAAACCTACTCCGCCGCGTCGCCGCTGAGCTCGGCTGGGAACTCTTCCATCGGCACAGCGGCTGCGCGCTCTTCGAGCAGCTTTGTATCACGGTCGTTCGCCAGTTTCTGGTAACGGCGCAGATTGCCACCCGTACCCGCTGGGATCAGACGACCCACAATGACGTTCTCTTTCAGACCTTCCAGCATGTCTTCCTTACCCTGGACAGACGCTTCCGTCAGGACGCGGGTTGTCTCCTGGAAGGACGCCGCAGAGATGAAGCTGCGTGTCTGAAGTGACGCCTTGGTGATACCGAGCAGAACCGGATCAGATGTCGCTGGACGCGCCTTCTTATTCTCAGCCAGCAACTCATCGTTACGAGCGTTGAACTCGATCTTATCGATCTGCTCACCACGGATGAGGGTTGTATCGCCCGGATCGGTGACTTCGACCTTCTGCAGCATCTGACGGACGATCACTTCGATATGCTTATCGTTGATCGGCACGCCCTGCAGACGGTAAACGCCCTGGACCTCATCCACGAGATATTCGGCGAGCGCTTCCACGCCCATGACTTGCAGAATATCGTGCGGCGCCGGGTTACCATCGACGATGTAGTCGCCGCGCTTCACCATATCGCCATCAGAGACGAGCATGTGCTTGCCTTTGGGGACGAGGAAGCTGACCGCTTCGCCTTCGTCATTTTCAGGCAGGATGGAGATCTTACGCTTGTTCTTATAGTCACGCGTAAATTCGATTTTACCGTCCATCTGCGCGATGATCGCATCATCCTTCGGACGACGCGCTTCGAACAATTCGGCCACACGTGGCAGACCACCGGTAATATCGCGCTGTGTCGCAGACCCCTTAGGGATACGCGCCAGAACAGTACCTGGCTTCACAGTGTCGCCATCATTGACAGAGAGGATCGCCCCGACCGCAAGCATGTAGCGCGCAATCCGGTTTTCACCCAGTTCAACAGGCTCGCCATTTTCGCC
>JBCBGR010000184.1:0-5375 GCA_038526555.1 Pseudomonadota bacterium | reverse complement strand
CAATCCGCTCTTTTCTGAGGAAGCTTATCAGCTCACAACGGAGTTGGGCGAAACACTCTACGATGTCTTTGACGACAATGGCCAATTGTCAGTGAGTGGAGAGTTCTTCCCGAGTTACTATCTGGGCTATGGCTCGAGCTACCCGACATTGCTGGGTGCTGTTCCGTTCCTGTTCGAACAGAGCTCATCGCGCGGCATGGTCCAAGATAGCGTCAACGGGCTGAAGCGCTATGATGAGACAATTTCGGAGCAGTTTCAGGCGGCGATTGCACTACTGGGACGCGCCGCTTCTGAACGCCGTCGCCTCCAGGATTTCCAGCAGCGTTGGTTCGCGAGTTCTGCTCAGAAGGCCGCTGATAATCCGACGAAGGCTTACGTCTTCACATCCAGTGATCAGGGGCGGTTTGCGCATTTCCTCGATCTCTTGAACGCTCACGATATCGACGTTCAGATGCTCAACGCGGATTTGACGGTTGGCGACACAGTCTATCCCGCAGAGAGCAGCGCGATCGTATCACTCAACCAGCCGCGATATGCGTTGGTCGAAGGTCTGTTTGCTATCCAAACGCCAGCCGAAGGCCGTGTGGTTTACTATGATATTTCCGGCTGGACACTGCCGCATGCGTTCGGTCTCAAACATGATGCGTTGAATGCCCGCCAAGCGGCGCAGGCCAATCGCGGCATGGCAGCGACGACGGAAGTGCTCAGTGCACCATCCGTTCCGCCCGGCCCAGACGGCGTGCTGGCTTATGTGATCGACTGGTCGCATTTTAACGCCCCGAAGGCGCTGAACCGCTTTTTGCGTCATGAACTACGCGCCAAAGTCATCCCGAACCCCGCCCGTATCGAAACGCCGAGTGGCTTTGTCGATGTGCCGAGGGGGGCTGTTCTGATCCCGACACGTCGTCAGGATATGACGCCGGACGAGATTTATGAGCTGGTGCAGAAGGCTGTGGAAGACGGTGTGACCGTTCACGCCTCCACGACATCCCGAACGCTTGAGGGCTCAGATTTGGGCGGTTTTGATGTCGGTGCGTTGGAAGCGCCAAAAGTTCTCCTGCTCACGGGTCGCGGGAGCGGCTGGAGTGGCGTCTCTGACAATGATGCGGGCGAGGTCTGGCACTATCTCGATAACATGTTGCACATCTCCGTCACGATGATCGACATCACTGATGTCAATGCGAGCCATTTCGCAGACCATACGCACGTCATCGCTGTGGGCGGGTCCTACGGCGCCATGTCTGATGCGAATGTCAAAGCACTTCAGTCCTGGATCCGCAGTGGCGGTGTTTTCGTCGGCACGCAGCAAGGGGCAGAATGGGCCGTTGCGAAGGGTTTTGCAGAGGTCGAAATGCTCGGCGTTGAGCGCGAGAGCAAGGACGGCGAGGGCAAAGACAAGAAAGCGCCTGATGCGAAAAACGAAGACGAGGAGGCGGATGAATTCGAAGCTGTCGCCTATGCGGACAAACTCAATTATGATCGTGAGGAGCGCATTACCGGCGCTATATTTGCGAGCGTGTTAGATCCAACACATCCGCTGGGCTTTGGTTATGATGGTTTGGAAATCTTCGTCCACAAAGAAGGCACGAAAGGCTTTGAGCCGGGTGAGAACCCCTTTGGTCTCGTCGTTCGCTATTCTGACGACCCGCTGGCGTCCGGATATGCCTCAGACGCGAATTTGGAACGATTGTCTGGCAAAGGTATGCTCGTCGCTGAACGTGTCGGGCAGGGCTCTGTGATCCTGTTCGCGGATAACCCCAACTTCCGCGGCTACTGGCTGGGCACGAAGCGCCTGTTCTCCAACAGTCTGTTCTTCGGGAAAAGCTTCGCGCGGCCTGCGCCACGTCCGGATCAATAGGCTAAGACCCAGTCACAGAACTGTTGAAGACGGTTTCATCAAGTCAGATGATGAAACCGTCTGGGTCAAGCGTTTGCGAGCAGCTCTTTCAATTCGAATGAGCTCTTAATCAGGCTCTTCGTATAGTCGTGTTGTGGGCGTTCGAAGATGTCCTGCGTGATGCCTTCTTCGATGATCTCCCCGTGACGCATCACCATCACATAATCGGCCATGGCTTTGATCACGGCGAGGTCGTGACTGATGAAAATGTAAGAGAGGTCGAACTCGTTTTGCAGGTCACGGAGTAGGTCCAAGACTTCCTTCTGTACGGTGCGATCAAGAGCTGACGTCGGCTCATCCAGAACAACGACCTTGGGACGTAAGACCATCGCGCGTGCAATTGCGATCCGCTGTCTTTGACCGCCAGAAAATTCATGAGGGAAGCGGTTCTGAACGGACCTATCAAGTCCCACCTTTTCCAACATTTCCAGAGCAAGGCGTTTCCGCTCTTTTTTGTCCAGCTCAGGCCTGTGGGTCTGTAAACCTTCCTCAACAATGCCGGAGACAGTTAGGCGTGGTGAGAGCGAGCCATAGGGGTCTTGGAAGACCATTTGCAGCTCTTCGCGGAGAGGCTTCAACTCTTTGAGGGGTAGCGCGTCGATATCGCGACCCGCATAGACAATTTTGCCCTCACTATCGGTCAAGCGGAGCAGGGCGCGACCCAGCGTGGATTTGCCGGACCCGCTTTCGCCGACCAGTCCAATTGTTTGGCCTTTGCGAAGTTGGACATCCGTATCTTTGACAGCATGGAAACGCGTATCTTTTTGTAAGAAGCCGGGCGCATCACCGTAGACCACATTCATTGCGTCGCCTTCGAGAACGAGCGGTTCACTGTCTGCAACTGGGGTCTTCGCGCCGTCAGGTTCAGCGTCGAGCAGGATACGCGTATATTCGGTCTCAGGCGTGTTGAAGATGGTGTCCGTCGGGCCATGCTCCATGACGATCCCGCGCCGCATTACATAGACTCGGTCAGCAAACGCTTCGACAATGCCGAGGTCATGGGTGATGAAGATGATGCTCATGCCGAGCTCTTTGTTCAGAGAGGCAAGCAGTTTCAGGATTTCGGCTTGGGTGGTGACATCCAGCGCGGTTGTCGGTTCATCCGCGATCAGCACATCTGGATCATTGGCGAGCGCCATCGCGATCATAATGCGCTGTCTCTGTCCGCCAGACATTTCGTTCGGGAAAGAGGAGAAGCGTCGTTCTGGGTCCGGGATTTGGACTTTGCGCATCAGGTCGAGCGCCTTTTCCTTGGCCTCAGCTTTGCTGAGCTTACCATGAGTGCGCAGCGGCTCGATGATCTGTTCGCCGACCCGGTAGAGCGGGTCGAGGGAGGTCATCGGCTCCTGAAAGATGATGGAGATTTTGGAGCCGCGCAGCGTGTTCATCTCTTTGCGAGAGAGGCCCAGCAGTTCTCGATCCTTGTAGCGGATCGATCCAGTCGCTTTGCCATTTGAGGCCAGAATACCGAGCGTGGTCATGGCGATCTGGCTTTTACCAGAGCCGCTTTCGCCCACAATGGCGACGATCTCTCCAGGTTCAATCCGAAGCGAGACGCCTTTCACGGCATGAACGGTTCCGTCCGGCGTGTCGAAATCGACAATGAGGTCTTTGATATCGAGGGCAGGCAAAGTGTCAGTCATCTTGGCAGTCCTCTCCTATCGGTCTTTGGGGTCCAGCGCATCGCGCAAGCCGTCACCCAGGAAGTTGAGGGCAAATAGCAGGATCGACATGGTCAAAGCCGGGAAGATCAACAGGTAAGGATCATTGCGCATGTAACGCGCCCCTTCTGCGATCAGAACACCGAGCGAGGTGAGCGGTTCCTGCACGCCCAGCCCCAAGAAGCTCAAGAAGCTTTCCAGCAAAATCACACGCGGAATAAGAAGCGTCATATAGACGGCGACTGTCCCGGCGAGGTTCGGAATGATGTGGCGCTTGATAATATCGGACCGGCCGACTCCCAGCGCTTGAGAGGCTTGCACAAATTCCTGCTGTTTAAGTTGGAGCGTTTGTCCCCGCACAATCCTCGCCATATCCAGCCATTGGATACAGCCTACCGCGATAAAGATCAGGACGATATTATTCCCGAAGAAGACGACCAGTAGAATGACGAAGAAAACGAAGGGCAGCGAGTAGAGCAGGTCGACAAAGCGCATCATGAGATTGTCAATGTGGCCGCCAATGAAGCCGGACGTGGCTCCATAGGTTACTCCGATGAGGAGCGCGACACCTGTCGCGAGTGCCCCAACCATGAGCGAGATACGCAGCGAGACGAAAATCCGCGTAAGCAAGTCTCGACCGTTTTGGTCGGTCCCCATGACAAAGCGGAGCGGCTTAATATCGGCGCGCATTAAACCTTTTGTCGGGTCGGCTGGAGAGATATCGAGAACAACATTCTCATATATGTCCGTTCGCACCATATAGCGTGTAATCCGCGGGTCGAGCGCGTCGTCGGTTCGGTTGACAATACTGACCGACACTTGGTCGTCTGAGATATCAATCGCCTCCATATCCACACGTGCACGGGCGAGGGCCTTTTCCGTGATGGGCGTGATCTGATCCGTTTTGGGATAGGCGGTGAGGGACGGCTTCACGCCCACGAAGTTATTGTAGACCTCATCATAATCATGGGGGGACAGCGTTGGTCCCAGAAGGGCGGCAAACACCATGCCAATAACCACCCAGAGCGATACCATCGCGGCACGGTTGCGTTTCAGACGAAGGATGGCTGTGTCGAGCAGAGACCGACCTTTCACGGCGGGCTGATCGAGCACAGCGTCGTCTGTCAGCGTCGTTTCAGCGGACAATGTGGAAGCCTCAGTCATAGCGCACCCGTGGGTCTAGGACAGAATAGAGAATGTCGACGATCAAGTTGAAGGTCAGAACGAGGGTCGCAACGATAATCACCGTGCCCATCACCATGGTGTAGTCACGGTTCAACGCACTGGTTACAAAGTAGCGGCCAATGCCGGGCAGGTTGAAAATCTGCTCAATCACGATGGAACCCGTCATCAGCGCGGCAGCGGCTGGGCCGAGATAGCTGAGGACGGGGAGCAGGGCGGAGCGCATGGCGTGTTTGCCGACCACTTTGCGTAACGGCAAACCGTAAGCCCGTGCTGTTCGAATATGATCAGATTTAAGCGCCTCCAACATACTGCCGCGCATCAGACGGGTGATGATTGCGATTTGGGGGAGGGCCAACGATAGAACAGGCAGGATCATTTGCTGTGGCGTTCCCCAGCCTGTTGCGGGCAAGAGGCTGAAGGTCAGCGCGAAGATGAGTGTCAGGATTGGCGCGACCACATAATTGGGGGTCGTGATCCCGAATGTGGCGAAAGTGACGATCGCGACGTCGGTCTTCTTGTTTTGGTTGAGAGCGGCAATGCTGCCCAGCGTCACGCCAATGACGAGCGCGAGTAAAAGGGCTGTGCCACCAAGTGCTCGCCGAAGGCCTGCCCATTTCGATGACACTTGGTGG
>JBCBGR010000183.1:0-5377 GCA_038526555.1 Pseudomonadota bacterium | reverse complement strand
GGTGAAGCTCTCGTTCAGGCCAGCGCCTGAGCGTGCAATGCAAACACCTTCAAAGGCCTGCAGACGTGTGCGTGTGCCTTCTGTAATGCGGACCTGTACGACAAGCGTATCGCCAGCCGAAAAATCAGGAATCGTCTTGCCGGATTCCAGAAGGCGTTCGGCTTCTTTCTTCTCGAGCTTTTCAATCACGTTCATTGTCTTCACTCCGTGATGGGCTTTCGCCCTTTTGCTTCAGATAAGCCTCCCAGAGGTCTGGGCGGCGTCTCTGTGTAATCTCTTCCATTTGCACCCGTCGCCAACGATCCACGGCTCCGTGGTCGCCAGAGGTGAGCACGGCCGGGATCTCCCGACCTTCAAAGTTTCGCGGCTTTGTGTAGAGCGGATACTCTAGCAAACCCGTTTCAAAACTTTCCTCTTCAGCGCTCTCACTATTCCCCAGAACACCGGGGAGTAAGCGAACACACGCCTCGATCATGGCCTGCGCGGCAACCTCTCCGCCCGCGAGAACAAAATCGCCAATGGAGACTTCCTCCATATTGCGCGATTCGATAACACGTTCGTCGAGGCCTTCAAACCGTCCGCAAAAGCAAACAAGACCCGGCCCGTCCGCCAACTGTTTCACACGCTCCTGTGTGAGGGGTCGGCCCCGGGGGGTCATGTATAAAAGCGGGCGATCATCACTGACCACACTGTCGATGGCTTTCGCCGAAATGTCAGGTTTGAGAACGAGTCCCGCCCCGCCACCAGCCGGAGGGCCGTCAACAGTGCGATGCCTATTAACGGCAAAGTCACGAATATCAACCGTTTCAAGCTGCCAGAGCCCGCTTTTTTCAGCACCGCCAATGATCGAACAGCCCAAAACACCCGGAAATGCGTCCGGGTAGAGGGTTAGAATCGTGGCCCGCCAAGGCAATGTGTCAGAGGCGCTCATTGCGAAGGGCTTTATACAGAGAGGAGAAATGTTGGAAGGGCGAAGCGGACTGTTTAGGGGGAGGGAGTCAGGCTTCGCCCTTCCATTGATAGTGGCGACGCTCGGGTAAGGGGGGAACCGGGCCGCTCAAAAGCTATATAGGTCGAATATTTCCAAATAGGAGTCACATATGGGTCACAGGTTCGTGTGCTGACTTACGGTTTTGTTAGCCAGCGACGCAGTAATCCCTGAAATTCTTAGCGTGGCATTAACCATAATCACGACATGGCAAGCAACGTGCGCGCCTTACTGCTCATACCCGTCTTTTTCCTGTCCGCCTGTGCCTTAGGGAGCGGTGGCAGAGGCGGGTTCGACTATCAATTCACGCCGCGCCCGGGGCAGGGGCAGTATGTGAGCCCTGATTGGCTGCAACCTGCGCCGACACCGCGGCTTCCCGCGCTCGACCCCTGTCAGTCACAGCTTTATCTAACGCTGCTGGGCGTGAATGAAGGAGCCATCTATATCCCGGGCCTCCCTGGTGAGAAGCGAATCATCCGTCCGGCCGTCTTTGAAGGGCCGGATAATGAGTTCCTGAACGGGGAAATGATGGCCAATACTTACGTGCAGGTTCAGACCTATCAGGCGGGACAGCAACTCTACGCCCCATCCATCGGAACAATCACGGACCGGATTACCATTGGACCAGAGAATATGAACCGCCTCACGATTGTTCTCGACCGCGAAGGCTATGTACAGGAAATCAGCTGCGGTTAGAGTAGGCGGAACGCGTTCTGGACAGGCGCAAAGCTGAAACGATGGATCGGGCAGGGTCCTAATCTGTCGAGTGCTGCCATATGGGCAGCCGTTGGGTAGCCTTTATGCTGAGCAAAGCCGTAACCGGGAAAGCGATGGTCAGCCTCAATCATCAGACGGTCTCGTGTGACCTTGGCGACGATAGAGGCGGCAGCAATGCTTAGACTTCGCGCATCACCCTTGACCAGCGGTTCACCCTCGCAGGGCAATTTAGGCGGTAAGCGATTCCCATCAATCAGGGCATATTCCGCTGAGAGAGACTGAACAGAGCGCCGCATCCCTTCCAGACTGGCCCAGAGAATGTTTAGCCGATCAATTTCCGGCGGCTCAATCACCGAAATCGCAATATCTGCGGATTCATAAAGCGCGTTCAGCAGCCGTTCACGCCGTTTGGGCGAGAGAGCCTTACTGTCGTTCAGACCTTCGGGGATGGATGTCGCATCTAGGATGACGGCTGCGCAGACAACGGGGCCAGCCAGCGGGCCTCGGCCCGCCTCATCCACGCCGCAAATGCGTGTAAAGCCACGGTCTTGGGCGGCGTCATGATGCGATCGGTCCGGACTCATGGGAAGAACGCCTCATTAGGCTGGCACGGGACCTGCAACATTTTTGCCGCAGGGCTTTTCGTGTCTGTTGAAACTGAATAAAGGCCCGTAAACGGATTTCCGTAGGAGACAAGAATGCCAAACTTCAAAATTACCGCTGGTCTGGCCATTGCTGGACTTGCTCTTTCCACAGTCGCGTTCGCGCAAGACGCTGAGGTCCAAGCTGACCCGGAAACATTGGCGCAAGCTGAACTGATCGAAACACCCTCGGAAGAAGGTATCGTCACAGATGCAGCCTCTTGTGAGTATGAAGGTGGTTCGGTCGTCTCATTGCGTGAGGGCCAAGCCTGCTTCGTCCCGATCCGCGGTGAAGATGCGGCGACGAAAGTCTATGACGGCATGGGACTGGGTGTGATCCGCTGCGAAGGCAATGGTGAATTCCCGAATGAGCTGTCCGCGACGGCCCCTGGCTTCTGTAATGTTTTCCTGGAAGAAAAGCGTGTCATCAAAACACGTGAAGAGCTGCAGCGTGAACTCGATGAGCAGACACAACAAGCACTTGAGGCCGATAACTAGGCTCCTCAGGCAGATCATTTTCTAGAAGCCCGGTTGTGATCGCAGCCGGGCTTTTTGATTCACGTAAATGTGGGCATTGCGATTGAAGCGGTGAGTTGACGTCTTCGACGATGTGGCTATGCGCGCTGATCGTGTTGATGATCATCATACCGACTTATGAGGCCGCAGAGGCACTAAATCGCCTCTTGTCCGAGCTATCAGATTATTCTGTGATTGTGGCAGATGGTGGATCAGCGGACGGAACCCTGACCATCGCAGCACAGCACAAGGCCCGACTGGTCTGCGGCGCAAAAGGGCGCGGGCAACAGCTTCGTTTAGGCGCACATCTGGCGACGCTCTCAGGAGCAGAAGAGGATTGGTTTCTCTTTCTCCATGCCGACTCCCTAATGAACGAAGGTTGGGAAGATGCCATCCACGCTGCCATGCAACAAGGCGATCCCCGATACTTCCGGTTCAAGGCGAATGCCGAAGGCTCATGGGCTTTCTTCATGAATAGCATGGTTGCGCTTCGTTGCTGGGCGCTGGGACTGCCTTATGGCGATCAAGGCTTGCTGATATCGCGCGCCGATTATGAGCGTGTGGGCGGATATGCCGAGATGGCACTGTTTGAAGATGTGGACATGGTCGAACGCTTGAAAAAGATCACGCGATTGCGGCCGCTGCCCTGTTCTTTGGTAACAGATGTATCGCGTCACCAAAGCGATGGGCTATGGACGCGTGGTCTGTCGAATTTGCGACTGCTTTGGCGATATAAGCGCGGCATCGCTATCGACATGCTGCGCCGGGATTACGGCTGATGAAGCCTGAGCTTTATATATTCGCCAAACGGCCTGGCATGGGTGTCGCAAAGACACGACTGGCCCGCGATATCGGGCCGACCCATGCGTTGCGATTGAACCGTGCGATGACGGCGCAACTGATGCGGGGCGTCAGAGATTCACGGTGGGAGACGATTCTATACGTCACACCTGAGAAGGCGCTTGGAACGGTTCCGGCCTGGGAGGGCTTCCCGCAAAGACCACAGCCGCAAGGTTCGCTCTCTCCAAGATTGGCCGAAGTTTTCTCTGGGACTAAACGCCCCGTCATTGTGATCGGAACGGACTGTCCGCAGATTCGGGCGGCTGATATCGCGGATGCCCTTGAAGCGCTTCGTCAAGCCCCCTTCGTTTTTGGGCCCGCAGCAGATGGCGGTTTTTGGCTGATGGCGGCGATGGCGCCATTGCGGCCTGACGTGTTTGATGCCGTGCGTTGGTCGACCGAACATACGCTGTCCGATCTAGAAGCGCGTTTGAAAGCGCCCGTTCACAAGCTTCGAACTTTGACAGATGTCGATGATCTAAATGGGCTGAAGGCGTGGAAGGCGGAGCACTAGTCGTCCGTCATTTCCGCGTCGATCAAGGCGAGCGTTGCGTCTAACAGTGTCAGGTTCGCGCCATTGCCTCGCTCCGGGACGACTGTGGTTGTGTCCGGGTAAGTCGCTTTCATCCACGTCAGCGCCTCTTTCCAGCCTTCAAGGTCGGCCTCCGCAAGATTACCGAGCGTTTCAGCGCCGGCCCCTCTGACCGTCGATGAGGCGTAGAGAATGTTCGCGTCTGGCAAATAGACGATCAGATTATCTGCCGTTGCGGCGGGTCCAGGGAAGGCGACTTCAGCTTTCCCAACGCGTGTTCTGGATTGAGGTTCAGACAGTGCAGCGACGGATGTGTTCGGCGCAGGCCATCCGGCTAGAGCTGCCAAGTTCGGCGTTTGAGGATGGGTGAAGACCTCAATACCTTCGCGTTCTGCGGCGTCGACGCCAGAGGTCCGGTTGGGGCGATGATGGGTGACAATCATGCGCGTGATGGGTTTGCCTGTTTCTTCTTTGACAGCTTCCAGCAGAGAAACTGTGGCCAGTTCTCCCCATGCGCCATCGACCAACGTCACAGCGTCTCCATCCACAACGACAAGACCATTTGTCGCGATGGGCGCTTGTCCGGGTAATGTATAGTTGGTCGTGTGAACCCAAACGCCATCCGCCAAAGGAGAGAGCGTCACGGGGTAATCGGATTTCAGGCCTTCCAAGAAAGTGTCAGTCACCTCAGGGGTTGGCGATTCGGCTGGCGAAGGCGCGGGCTGTTGCGCGCAAGCGGCGAGAAAGAACGGCAAGGTCAGAAAAAGTCGTTTCATAGCGATAGGCTAGCAAAGCCTATGCCACCAAAAAAGCCTCGTCTGCGGCTTAAAGCGACTGAATTCTCTGTCGTAAGGTGAGCAGGTCCTGCCACGCTTCGGCTTTCAGCGCGGGTTGGCGGAGCAGGAATGCGGGATGGTAAATCGGCAAGGCGGGGATATCGCCTGAACCGACATTGATGCTTTGCCATTGGCCGCGATTTTTCATGATCCCCGAAACGCCTGTCATGGTTTGCATAGATGTGCCGCCCGTCAGAAGTATGAGCTTGGGTTGCACGAGCTGAATGTGACGGTTAACAAAGGGACGGCAGAGCTCCAACTCATCCGGTGTCGGTTTGCGATTATTGGGCGGGCGCCAGAAACAGAC
>JBCBGR010000182.1:0-5399 GCA_038526555.1 Pseudomonadota bacterium | reverse complement strand
CAACGATCTCTTTTTCCAGCTTGAAGTTCGGAATGCCGTAGATCAGCAGGCCGCCTGCGCGGTCATGCCGATCATAGACGGTCACCTGCCAGCCTTGCAGACGCAGCTGTTCCGCCGCCGCCAGACCCGCCGGCCCAGCCCCGATAATCCCGACAGACGCGCCGCGTTCCCGTCGCGGACGAAGCGGTTCAATCCAACCTTCTTCCCAAGCTGTATCTGTCAAATACTTCTCAACAGCGCCAATCGTGACCGTGCCGTGTCCTGACTGTTCGATCACGCAAGAGCCTTCGCAGAGGCGATCCTGTGGACAGATACGACCGCAGATTTCCGGCATATTGTTCGTCGCGTCAGAGACTTCCCACGCTTCGCGCGTGCGGCCTTCCGCCGTCAGGCGCAGCCAGTCCGGAATATTATTCTGCAGCGGACAATGATTCTGACAGAAGGGCACGCCGCATTGCGAACAGCGAGAGGCCTGCTCTTCGGCTTTCGCGTCAATATACTCGCCGTAAATCTCCAGAAAATCCTTACGACGCTCACCCGCGTCGCGCTTTTCCGGCATTGCCCGCTCTTTCGAGACAAATTGTAACATGCGCTCGGCCATGACCGCGCTCCTTCTTCTCAGAAGCGGGGCTATAGCCCACCCGATCGCAAAGCGCCATCAGGGTGCGACAATTTGTCAGTTCAAGGATATTTTCGAGAAATTGACCATCCCGAAAATATCAATAAATCAATGCTTTAATCTTCCAAAGACGCGCGCAGCGGTTCTTCACGTGGCATACCGATCGCATGGAAGCCGCCGTCGACGTGATGTGTCTCACCCGTGCAAGACAGCCCCAGATCCGAGAGCAAATAGAGCGCCGCGCCGGCCACGCCTTTACTGTCCGTATTGTCCTGCATCGCGCTCGCCGCCTTATTAAAGCGGAACATGTGCCGGCCCGAGCCAATGCCCGCCGCCGCTAAGGTCTTGATCGGCCCCGCCGAGATCGCATTCACCCGAATGCCGCGCGGTCCCAGATCCGCCGCAATATAGCGTGTCGAGGCTTCCAGCGCCGCCTTCGCCACGCCCATGACATTGTAGTTCGGCACGACCCGCTCTGAGCCCAGATAAGTCAGCGTCACCATCGCCCCGCCATCTTTCATGATGGCTGATCCGCGCCGCGCCGCATCCACGAAAGAATAAGCTGAAATGTCCAGCGCGCTCTTAAAGCCTTCCCGCGTTGTGCTCTCCACAAAGCTGCCTTCCAGCTGATCGCGGCCCGCAAAGGCGATCGCGTGCACGAGGAATTCGATCTCTCCCCATTTGTCTTTCAGCGCCGCGAATGTCGCGTCCATCTGCGCATCATCGGTCACGTCACAATCGAGCAGAAAGTCAGAGCCCACAGATTCCGCCAAAGGCTTCACCCGACGCAGCAACTTGTCGCCCTGATATGTGAACGCCAGCTCGGCCCCTTGTGCCGCTAATTGTTGCGCAATCGCCCACGCAATCGAGTTCTTATTCGCCACCCCCATGATGAGGCCACGTTTGCCCGCCATCAGAGTGCCAGTTGGAAATTCGCTCATGTCAGTCCCTTGTCCATGTTCTATCGAATGCGTGCGAAAGCACATTCGTCATGGACATATAGTGATACGAACCAACGCTCGCGACAACATTCTTTAGCGAATGTGTTCCAGACTAGTTTCTTGTCGCAATATCAACGGTCCGTTGAAACTTCTTCGTAGCCTCTCGCGAGTCGGCTTCAAGTTTCGCCCACTCTTCTTCGGTCAGGCAAATCGTTTTCTTGAGGTTTGACCCGATCTGTTTCTGCCGCTTGCAGAGCTTCTCCACCCCGTCAATCTTGACGGTCCGAACCACGCCGGATCGGTTCACCTTCTTTGTGAGATAATCCATCGCGGACACATCTTCCGGCGCAGCCTCAGCCGTGGCACTGGCTTGCGCTGTTGTCTGAGCCGTCGAAGCACACGCAACCAGCGTCAGCGCCCCCAGCAAAAGGACGCCGCCTTTAATCGCTCGCCCTGTTCCCCTTTGTAATCCACGCATATCCGTCTCCTCTGCATATCGTGTGAAATGACAGTGATACGAATAGGCCCGCGCGACAATAGGCTTTTTATTCCAACCAGGCCCGATGCAGACCGCGCCCATCCTTCGTCACGCGCCCCATCCGCACCGGCCAGTCCGGCGGCAGGAGCGGGCTGACGCGCGGCAGGCCGTGTTCTTTCGTGAGCGTATCTATCGCGTCTTGCAGGAAATGCTCCTGAAACCCGCGCCCGAAACTGCCGCAGGAGGGGCAGCTCTGCCGTGTCGCCGACAAGCGCAGTAAGTCATCCCGTACGAGGTTCCGGGCAATGACGAGCAGGTCGCGTCTCCATTGCGGGCTTTCCAGATAGTCGAGCAGCGCAGCCCGCTCCGCCTGCATCTCATGATAGAATTTCGCGGCCCGTGCCTCAGCCGCCTCCGCAATTTCTTCCGCTTCCTCGGCGCGTGCTTCCGCGGCCTGCGTCCGCCGTCGCAACGACGCGGTGAGGGCGCAGCGCGCTTGTTTGTAGGTCCGTCGGGGGTTTGATCTCATATTAATCTCCGCTTTCGCCGACTTTCTTGTTCTGGGTGAGGCCGATTTCTTTATATCCGCTCAGGCCGACTTGATCGGCCTGTCCATCTCCTGCCCTTTCGGAGGGCGGAGACGGTTGGGTGATGGGCGCTCCGTCGAAGCGTCCGCAATCCATAAAGTGGATTGCAGCGAAGGGTCGGCCTGAGCGGCAATGGGGGAGGATGAAAGCGATCCCTTCATCTGTCATCCCGGACAAGCGGCGAAGCCGCGATGATCCGGGACCTTAACTTAAACTCTCATGTTCGCTGTCTTGCTTCCCGTAAGGTCCCGGCTCTGCGGCGCTAAAGCGCCTGGGCCGGGATGACAGCAGCAAGCAGACACACATCCACGTCCCACCGCCTATCGAGAGGTCGGCCATCGTACATGCCCCTCCTAAAGTGGCACAAGGCGCGGGCTTTCGGCCATTGAAGGCTGAAAGTAATAGACACACCATTTCTCAACGAGCGAAAGCCCGCGCGCAGTGATCCGCATTCGCCCGCCTCAAGCCGTCTTACGCCCCACCACTCGCCCGCCGCGGCCTCTCCCTCGGACGGGAATAGACCGTCCAAGGGGTGTTTGGCATCCGCGCAGCCGGCTCACAGCCCAGCGTCATGACGGCCCAAGGGGTCAAACAGGCCTAGGCCGAGCCGCATATCGCTCGACCGCTGGCCGCTATCCGCCGTTCAGCCCTCCGACCCGCTTGGCCGAAGGACACGGGCCTATCCGCCCGCTGCCGATACACGAACAGCCCTCACACCGGCCCGCCACACCGAGGGTTATGCACCTCCTCATGCCTGTGACGGACGCTGGGAGTATGAGGTGGGGTCTGAATGCGGGGATGGGATTTATATCAGTTTTGGAGAACTATTCTTCAATTAAGGCAGGTATAATCGCATCGTAAATTTGTTTAAGTCGTGTTCTACCGCTTGTAGACAAAACTGTACGGTCAGGGTTTTTGCGGATTATATCTAGAATACAATATGCTATGTCGATCTTGCCGGCCCGTAGTTTTTTATGGAGTTCGTTAATTCGCCCTTTTTTGGGACAAGTCTCTATTCTTTCCATTTGGCCGGAATAGTAACTATCTATATGCATGTTTACTGCGTCAATCCAAATACCATCTGAGACAGCATCCTCAACTGTTATAAGTTTTTTACCTTTGCCAAGAGAAAATATTCTTTCAGCATTGACGCCTGCGCCAACAAGATTTTTTTTAATAGTTTCTCCTCCGCCATCGCCGTCAACAATAAAGAACGCTCCTGACACTTTATTCCCTGCAAGCTGCAATGAGGAATCATTCATGTTTGATAATCCATGCACAACTTGGAAAGGCAAAACTTTTAAATCTAAAGCTTCTTGAAAGAGCGTTGGTAGTAGAAGCATCTCTGTGGCTCCTTCTGCAAACACTACTCTTTTAGTTGGAAAGAATGCCATAGTTGTCGCACCCATCCCATACAGTAGTGGGTCGAACCCTTCAGCATCATCATTAGCCCAAAATTTATTTACAACAGTGCTGTTTTCTCGTTTTTCGTCATCCCATTTCACAAGTCTTACACCATTGCCCAAATCGGGAGGAAGGCTTCCAACTGAATGGGTGCTGTATATAACTTGCTGGATTTCTGTATCTTCAGACAAGGCTGAGATTAAGTCGGCTTGTGCATCATAATGTAGGTGTTGCTCCAATTCATCCATAAGCAGAATAATTTCTGAGGAAGACTTGTTTAGCATCAGAAAAGTCTGAAGAGAGATAAACCTCTTATAACCATCGCTTCTTTGATCAAAATTATTATATTGCCTTGTAACGGAAAAGCCGTCTGAATTTACAACAAGCAGATCGATATATGGATTCCTAGGGACAATTTTTAAGTAAACGTCTGACTGTGACCACTTGCCTAGTGGAAAATTTCTTAGTTTGATATTTACGTGATCAATTAGCCCCTGGGTTGGTGCTGAATCACCGGATCTTATTAAACTAGCAAGAGTCTTTATATCGACGTCAAATTCATCAAAAAGTGCCTGCATTCCAGCAGTGGGTTTCTTGATGTTATTTTCATCTCCAAACAGCGATGAGAAATTATAAGGCATCCCTAGGTCATTCTCAACTGGATCATAGAACCGGAACTCAGGTATAAGAGGTTTTAATTTCCTTAGTATTGTTCGAGCATGATCATAATCTTTTTTAGAGGAGATAAATTGAGATACTTGGTCCCCTAACTCCGCCAAAGGATCATTCTCTTCGAGGTTATCAAATATCTTACTTAGCTCTTCGAGGGCGTCAAAGTCTTCTTCATCTATCCTTTCGTTTACTCGGTTAAGTATTTGTAGGATATCATCATGGTGTATTATTCCCTCGTTATTAGCTCGTGTGAGGGGAAAGTAGCCCTTAACTCGTTTGTATCTAATTGCCTTCTTAATTTGTTTGAATAATTTGTTTTGCGTGTCAAAATCTTCTATTGGTTCCGGATTGATTGAAAAGCGGTTGTTTAGGTCCTCGTTGTAAACGTATGTATATTCAAACCAGCTGTTTCTTGAGAGTCCAAGTTCATTGCATTCATCTTCATTAAGTAAAAAGCATAGTTGGAGGCTTGTTTCGCCCGTGTGGCCATAGCTTACATCTGACTCTTGAACATTATCGTTTTGAAAGTCATGCAACGCAGAAAGGAATGAAGTTTTTCCAGCCTCATTAGGCCCGACCAATGCTGTCAGACTAGGAGAGAAACTAACCGTGGTTTCGTTTCGGAACCTTCGATAGCCGCGGATTTTTGCGTGTTTGAGTATCAACCTTACAACGCCTTAACTTATGTTTTGTAGTTC
>JBCBGR010000181.1:0-5401 GCA_038526555.1 Pseudomonadota bacterium | reverse complement strand
GCTTTGGATGTTGACCGGAGCGCGTTTGAAAGCGTCCAAGCGCGTCTGGGTTTCAAGGCAGCATCAGACGAATCTGACGTCAAGTTTGCATTGACTGGTGATTTCGTGAACGAGTTGGCCACGATTGAGGACCAATTCACAGCGGGCTTTGTGGGCCTCAACACGGGCGACGCCCTCTTCCCACTGATTAGTGCGGATAAGGACTGGTTCGAGTTTGGTGTCTCGCTTGGCTTTGATGTCAACAACAGCCGTATCGCTTTGTCAGCGGACACGACAGCGGGTCGGAGCGATCTTGAAGCGCAGTCCTACCGCGCGAGCGTCAGCTACAAGTTCTAGGGTCTTCGCACCCTGACATTCAAAGCCATCCGTTTTCGCGGGTGGCTTTTTTGTTGGCTGCTGAAATGATAGACTCACATCATGCAACAGTGGTTTATGCTCCAACTCTGTATGATCTTGCTGAGCTTAGCGGCCTGCGCATCTGGCGAGCCTGATGTGGAGACAGTGATGATGACGACAGTGACTGAGAAAACGACGCCAGTCGAAGGATCGAAGCTGACAGTGAAACAAGAACCACCTCAGACCTTTTGGGTGACACAACTCAATCTCCCGGTCTTTGATAATCGCGGTGAGATCATCGACACACTGCGTCTTCGCCCCAGTGTTGAAGTTTTTGAGATCAGGGACGGTTTGGGCCGCATTCATCCGGCTGAGGAACGTTGGGTCGTGCTTAAAGACTTATCTTTGACAAAACCTAATCCGCCCCTGATTGACCCGGCATTCACCTCACGTCCGCCCAAAGTGACCTTGTCTCGGCCTGAGCCTGATTAGACTCAAATCCCATGCGCCCGAATTTCATGATCATCGATGACTTTCTGTCGAATCCTTACGATGTGCGGCGGCAGGCGCTAGCTCTGAATTATGATCCCGCTTTGAAGAAGGGGAATTATCCGGGTCTCATCTCCTCAGCGCCCTTGAACGTGGAGGCGACGGAGCGGTCTGTCTCAAAACTTCTGGGCACGCCACTAACAGCAGCTCCCGGAACGTCGCACGGCCATTGTCGCCTAACGCTCTCTGGCAATAAGGGAAAAAGCGGTGTTCACATCGACCCCTGCTTTTACTCCGGGATTCTCTATCTCAGTCTACCGGAGCATTGCCGGGGTGGGACCGATTTCTTTCGTCATAAGCGCACAGGGCTTGAGTCTGTTCCCATGAACGAGCTTAACCTCGTTAAATCGGGCTATTCAGATCCCAACCATTTGATCGAAGATGTCGTCAATAAGGACACGCTTCGACCCAGCCAGTGGGAGCGAACCATGCGCGCGCCCATGCGCTTTAATCGCTTGATCTTGTTCAGCCCCTGGATGTTCCACAATGCAGCGCCTGCCTTTGGAAAAACGCCGGAAACGGGGCGGCTGGTGTGCCTGCTCTTCTTTGCACAGAAGCGATAGGTCTGCAGCTTATTCAGGCAACTCCACCACCATGCCATCATAGGCGGGCGTCACAAACGCTGGAAGTTCTTCTGCTAACTCATTGTAATCCAAATCAATATGCAAGTTGGTGAGAATGCCGCGTCGCACATGTGCGTTGGCGAGCCATGACAGGGCCTTATCAACATGCGCATGGGTGGGATGGTCATTGTAACGCAGGGCATCGCAGATCCAGCTGTCGACGCCGCTTAAGCGCTCAAGTCCCTCTGGCGGAATATCCCAAACATCCGGGCCATACGCCAGTTGGCCGTCAAACAGGAAGATGAGCGTAGGCGTCGGCCCATGCGACGCCTCAATCACCTTAATCTCAATCGTGCCACCTGGCCCCTCAATATTCAGCGTCTGACCGTCTTCGATCAGCGGCTGGAGCGACAGAATAGCCGGGTGAACACGGCCTTCTGGCATTTCAAAACAGTAGCGAAAGCGTTTAACGACATGGGTCTCCGTGTGCGCGTCCATATAGACCGGAATTTGCGCCTGCATGCGGTAAGCAATCGCGCGGAGATCATCAATGCCATGGGTCTGGTCCGCATGGTCGTGCGTGTAAATTACTGCATCCAAGCGTTTGATCTCCGTTTTGAGGAGCTGCTCGCGTAAATCGGGGGATGTATCGATAAGGATGCTTGTCGTGCCGTCCGATCCTGACTTTTCGATGAGTAAAGAACAGCGGCTACGTCGGTTCTTCGGTTCATTAGGATCGCAATAGCCCCAGTCCCCGCCGACACGCGGTACACCGCCTGAGCTTCCACAGCCCAGAATTGTCGCTTTCAAGCTCATGGCACAATCTTCTGGAACAAGTTGAAGAATGCTGCGTTTGTCCGCATTTCTGTATCTTCCAAGGTCCAGCCTTTTACGTCGGCCAAGGCTTGGGCGACATATGGCAGAAAGGACGGCTCATTGCGTTTTCCGCGGTGCGGCACGGGCGCAAGATAAGGACAGTCCGTTTCCAACATAATCCGATCATCAGGCATGATATTTATACGGTCGCGGACGTCATGCGCGTTTTTAAAAGTCGCAATGCCTGAAACAGAAAAATAGAGCCCCGCTTCTGCAGCCCACTCCGCGAGTTCAGGCCCTGATGTGTAGCAATGTAGGAGTGCTGGATAGTCTGACCCCGCCCCACTGTCTTGGAGCGCTTTCAGCATGAGCGCATCCGCATCCCGCGTATGGATGACAAGCGGTAGCTGTGTTTCACGAGATGCGTCTATATGCGCCGCAAAATTATGGACCTGCTCAGCCTCTGACGAATAGCCATAATGGAAATCATAGCCCGTCTCCCCAATGCCGACGACTTTCGGATGTTGCGCCATTTCGATCAGCTGAGCGGCTTTGATGTCAGGATTCTCTTTGGCATCATGGGGGTGCGTCCCAACGGTCGCCCAGATGTGATCATAATCTTCTGCGACTTTAACAACAGCCTCAAAATCTTTGATATTACAACAGATATTCAGCATGTGGCTAATGCCCGCGTCAGACGCGCGCTTGATCACATCCGGTAGGTCGTCCGCAAACCGTTCGCCGTGAAGATTGACGTGACTGTCAATAATCATGCGGCCCGCACCTTCGTCAGAAGATCATAGAGGGAAGCCGTCTTGTCCAGATTGATGCCCACTTCAGCGGCCCGCGTGCTCTGCGCTGTCTCTGCAAGCTTCACCCAGCTTTCAGCGGACTTTTTGGCTGCAATCGGCTCAAACGGTCCCGCCCAAACCTGTGTTCCGGTATAAATGGCTTGCGCCTGTAACGTATCGATCAGCGCGTCCCAGAAGAGGTCTCGCGCCGTTGCGAGCTTCGCCGGCACGAGTGAAAGCGCCAAGGCCATATCGTCACCATTGCCCAACAAGGACGTCATCAACTGCTTTAAGGGCCTTAAAACCGTATCGACATGCTCAGCTAGCGCTAAAGCTTTGCCCGGCGCGCCCCGTGACATGGCAATGGCTGCCTGTTGAAAGTCTGGCTGGATTTGCGTGCGTGCGGATAGCCATGGTTCCAAGACGACGCTAGGAACAGCCCGAAGCGGCAGGTGCAGGCAACGCGAACGAATGGTGGGCAGAAGTCGACCTGGCTGATCTGCGAGCAGTAGAAACAATGTCTTAGCCGGTGGCTCCTCCAGCAGCTTCAGAATGCCGTTCTCCGAATTGCTATTCAGGTGATCCGCTTTGTCGATAATGCAAACCCGCCAATCATCCGTTTCCGACGCCGTATTCTGAAAGAACTTGGATAGGCTGCGAATTTCATCAACGGGGATGTCGCGCTTGAGCTTTTTCGTTTTCGGATCGAACGGTCGGCGAATAACCGATAGATTGCCGTGGCCTTGGCTTTCAATGCGCTGCGCGACGGGGTCCGTCGCTGGAATATCCAGACTATCGCTAAGCAGTGTCATGCCGCCGAGGCGATGCCGCGCAATACGATAAGCGAGAGTGGCTTTGCCAATACCCGGCGGGCCGGTGATCAGCCACGCATGGTGCAAACGCCCGCTTTGACCCGCCGTGAGGTAGCGTTGTTCCGCCTCAACATGGCCGAGCAGTTCGTAGACCTCCCGCGGGTGTGGCGAGCCTTCGGATCGATCCGACTCCAGGATGGGCGCGGGTTCACGCGCCACTCATTTTCCCAGCAAATTGCGGATATTTCGCCGTCAACACATTCAAAATGCGGGCGTGAACCGCTTGGCGCGATCCGTCGGCATCAATGATCTTCACGCGATCTGGTTCTTTATCCGCAATGTCGAGGAAGGCTTCACGGATCGTTGTATGGAAAGCCTGCCCGGCCTTGTCGAAGCGGGTCAGGTCTTCATCTTCGCTAGCAGCACGTGTTTCGACACGTTTGAGCGACAGATAAACATCCATGTCGAAGACTAGTGTCAGATCCGGGTTGAACCCTTCCATGACGACGTCATGCACCGCTCGCACGCGATCCGCGCCGAGGTCTCGCGCATAACCCTGATAGGCCAAGCTGGAGTCTGCAAAACGGTCACTAATCACCCAAGCCCCCCGTTCCAAGGCAGGTTTGATGAGCTTCTCCACATGATCCAATCGGGCGGCATACATGAGCAGCAACTCTGTCATACCGGACCAGCGATCATCTGTTCCTTCCAGCACAAGCTTTCGGATCGACTCTGCCCCGAACGTCCCGCCGGGTTCGCGCGTGAGAATGACTTCAACACCCAAGTTCTCAAGGGCATCGGCGAGCAGTTTCGCCTGCGTCGTCTTGCCTGCGCCCTCGCCGCCTTCAAATGTAATGAATTGTCCTGACATGGGACCTAACCTCTAATCTTTGAGACGAGTGATGCGCCAACGCGGCCGAAGAAGCCCTTCCGCGCCACGCTCTCTGCTGCATAAAGCGGATAACGCGCTGTTTCTTCACCGGATTGCAAAATGATCAACTCACCGACCTTATCACCTTCCGCAATGGGCGCAGGGACCATTTGATAATCGATCCGGGCAGATATTTCGTCCCGATCAACCCGCGCAAATCCGGCAATCACGTCTTCGCGCAAGATCGCACCGACTGTCTCGGCCTGCCCCATATAAACGTCGAGTTGGCCGACCTGTGATCCATTTCGGTATAGCGTCAGAATGTCAAAGTCGCGGAAGGCTGTATCCATGAGGTCGATTGCTGCCGACGCCCGCGCGCGTTGACTGTCGAGGCCGTTAATGACGATCGTGCGTCGAATGCCGTCCCGTTCGGCTGATCCAACCAGCCCATATCCCGAAACGCTGGTCGATCCCGTTTTTACTCCGTCAGCGCCCGTATAACGACCGAGCAGCGGGTTGCGGTTACCTTGACTGATCCCGTTCCATTCGAAACTGCGTTCGGAATAGATGCTGTAATATTGGGGAAAACGCTCGATTAGCTCATTGGCGAGCTTTGAAAGGCTGGCCGGATGAGGGTCACGAAATCAGTGCGGCCGACCTTTC
>JBCBGR010000180.1:0-5423 GCA_038526555.1 Pseudomonadota bacterium | reverse complement strand
CAACATCACCCTCTTCCATCGCGCGCATGTCGCAGCTCTGACGCCCATAAATGTAAGTGAGGCCCTCAGCCGTCAGCGGGACCATGCCCACGACCGCATAATCGCGGTCCTTCTCCCCCATATTCATCGTTGGCATGACGCAGATGAAATGGCTGTTCAGCCCACCCGTCATGTGAGCCTTCGCCCCCCGGACATAAAGCCCGTCTGCATCGCGCTTGACCACCCGCATGAAGAGGTCAGGATCCGCTTGTTCGTGGGGGCGTTTGGAGCGGTCCCCTTTCGGGTCCGTCATGCCCGCGCCAATGATAATGTTCCGGCACTGCGCTTCGGCCATGAAGCGCAGATATCGTTGATGATAGTCTGTCCCGTGTTTGGCATCGATATCGTACGTGATGGAATGCAAAACCGAGATCGTGTCCAGCCCCGCGCAGCGCTGGAAACAGGTTCCCGTGAGCTGCCCCATGCGGCGCTGCATCCGGTTCTTCATCACCAGATCATCGGGGCTGCCCACAATGTGGAGGAAGCGGTTCACGGGTGCATCGATGAGCTCACTATGCGCAGTGGCGAGTTCCGGCTCGGCAATCGCCAGATCATAGCTCATCTTGAGCGCATTGATGGACGGGCGCACAATGGGATGATCGACAGGCTCGCTTAAACGCTCGCCAAACAGATAGACGTCGAGATCGCGCCTACGCAGGCTTTCGACATAATCGTCTCCGGTTTTGATCACCGGAATGCCGTTCCAACTCTGCTCTGCTGTTCTCATCACTGACCCCGATGTTTTGAACACCTTAGCAAAGGTCCAGCCAGATCAAACAAGAGAGCAGGATTCAACAAATCCGTGATGGGCTTGCGTCCCCCATCACGCATCCTCCTATTCTTGGAGGTAAAGACTAAGAGACCATATGCGCCGTGATCCGAGGGTAATAGAAACCTAAGGTCACAGCGCGGACCGCATAATAGATCAGGAAAGCCAGCCAGATCCCTGTCGCTCCAAAAATGGGCGTGAGGGCGAAATGACTGCCAATATAGATGATGACGGCGACAATCCCCGCATTGCGCATTTCCGCTGTGCGGGTGGTCCCAATGAAAATCCCGTCCATCTGATAGGCCGCAAATCCGATGACGGGCGCGAGCGCCGCATAAGGCAGATAGGTGCGCGCCATCTCTCGCACCGCCGGATCAACACTTAAAAGGTCGATCAGGAATGGGCCTGCGAGAAAGATGATCGCCCCGATCACACAGGCAAATCCGGCGGAGAACCGTGTCGTCAAAGCCACAGCCCGGTCAAACCGTTTGCGGTCTCTCGCCCCATAAGCTGCACCCGTCACCGCTTCGGCGGTATGCGCGAAAGCGTCGAGCACGAGTGCGCTCATGGTGATGAGCTGCATGTGGATATGGTTCGCCGCCATGAAGAGTGAGCCTTCACTCGCGGCCGCATTGCCGAAAAAGTTGAAACCCAGCGTGAGCGTCAGGGTTCGGATAAAGATGTTGGAATTGGCAACACCCAAGCGTCGGAGTTGAAAGCCATCCAGCAAGTTCTGTCGCGTCACGACGCCGGGCTGCAAACCGCCGCGCCGCAGGAATTCCCGGCGCATCAGCCAGAGCCCAAAGGCAAAGCCCGACCATTCCGCAACCGCAGACGCCAAACCCACGCCATAAAGCCCAGCCCCTAAAACAATCACAAAGATGGGGGACAGGACGATGTTGACGAGGTTCAGCACGATCTGAAGCTGCAACGCCAATTGCGAGCGGCTAATGCCCACAAACCAGCCCATCAAGGCGATGGTGCCCAGCGTGGCGGGCAATCCCCAAAGGCGGGCCTGAATATAGGTCGCCGCTTCTGCCTCCAGCCCTGCATCCGCTGTGTAAACAGAGAACGCCGCAGGCAGAAGCCAAGCCTGCGTCATCAAGATCAGCCCGCCAATCACAAGACCCAGCGGGATCGCCCGCAGAATATGGCCTTGTACTCCGGCCAAATCCCCGGCCCCGTCATCCTGTGCAGCAAGACCTGCCGTGCTCATCCGCAGGAAACCAAAGCCCCAATAGACAATGCCGTAAATCACCGCGCCGAGACCAATCCCGGCGAGCGCTTGGGTACCGACAAAACGGCCCACCATGAAGGTGTCGACCAAGCCGATAACAGGCGCCGCCGCATTGGCCAGCAGGATCGGCCAGCTCTGGTTGAAAATACCTTTGGCCGAGAGGGGCGCTTGAGACTCTGTGCCTGATTTAGACATGTCCGGCCTTTAGGCCCGTATGAAAGGAGGACAAGCCCTTTCAGGTCGGGCGGGTTGATATGAAGGTGTGATGATGGATCCGGAAAGCTGGATGGAAGTGCGCGACGGGCAGTTCTACTGCAAGCCCGCTGACGTCTATGTCGATCCCATGCAGCCCAGCCCCCGCGCTGTCATCACCCACGGCCACGCCGATCATGCGCGTAAAGGCCATGGGACGGTCTTCGCCACGCCTGAAACGCTCGCGATCATGAAGACGCGCTATTACATCGGCGACGAGACAGAAGAGATTCCACTCGCTTATCATCAACGCCGTGGTCTTGGCGGCGGCGTGACGCTCTGGTTTGCCAGCGCAGGCCACATTTTGGGCAGCGCTCAGGCTGTGTTTGAATATCAGGGTCAGCGGATTGTGGCAGCCGGCGATTTCAAACGTCAGCCTGACCCGACCTGCGCGCCGTTTGAGGTCGTACCCTGCGATGTGTTCATTACGGAGGCCACGTTTGCTTTGCCCGTCTTTCAGCATCCGCAACTGGAAAGCGAGGTTGAGAAGCTGATGCGATCCCTTCGGACCTTACCAGATCGAACCCACATTCTCGGCGTCTATGCGCTCGGCAAATGCCAAAGGGTGATGAAGACGCTCCGGCTCGCTGGCTATGAAGAGCCTTTCTACATTCACGGTGCGCTGAAACGCCTGACTGAACTCTATGAAAGCTATGGTCAGGATTTTGGCGACTGGCAGCTCGTCAGTGAAATCCCCCGCAAGGAGAAGGATTTCTTCCGGGGCAAGATTGTTTTGTGCCCACCTGCACAAATCAATGATCGATGGTCGCGCCGTTTTGCAGACCCCCTTCCCGCTGTCGCCTCGGGCTGGATGCAAATCCGGGCACGAGCACGACAGAAGCGCGCCGAGCTGGGGCTTGTGGTCTCGGATCACGCAGACTGGAATGATCTGATCAGGACCTGCCGCGACTCTGAAGCCAAAATGGTCTGGATCACCCATGGCCGTGTCGAGGCTTTGGAATATGCGCTGAAGCAAGAAGGGGTCAACGCGAAGGGGCTTCATCTGATTGGGATGCACGAAGAGGTGGGAGAATGAGCTTCGCTGCCTTCGCTGATCTGCTGGATGATCTCTACTTCACCAACTCCACCCGTGCCAAAGAGGCGATCCTCGCAGAATTCTTGCGCAACACCCCTGACCCAGATCGCGGCTGGGCCCTCGCCGCCATTGGCGGGACCCTGTCCTTTGATCTGTTCAAACGCAATCTGGTCAAGACCCTCATGGAAGAGCGGTTTGATCCGTACCTCTTCCAACTCTCCCGCCATTATGTCGGCGAAATGAGCGAGACGATTGCGCTGGCTTGGCCGCAATCCGCAAACCCCATCCGATTAAATCGCTTCCCCGATCTTCACGAAATCATTGATGAGTTCAAAACACGGAATAAGGCGGGGATTCGGGACTACCTGACGACTCTGCTCGACAATATGAGTCCTCATCAGCGCTGGGCACTTCTGAAACTCGGAACACGGGGCTTGCGCATCGGCATGAGCGCGCGAACCGTGAAGAAGACGCTCGCAGGCATGGCAAGTGTCGATATCGGCGTCATCGAGGAACTCTGGCACGGCTTGAGCCCGCCTTATGAAGACCTCTTTGCCTGGATCGATGGACAGGCAGAGATGCCAGATATTAGCCAAGTCCTGACCTATTCGCCCGTCATGCTGTCCCACCCCATTGATGAAGAGGCTGATCTCGACCGCCTGTCCCCGGACACCCATCAGGTCGAATGGAAATGGGATGGCATCCGCGTTCAGGTCGCGGGGATGAATGGCGAGGCGCGCATCTATTCCCGCACGGGTGATGACATCTCGCATAGCTTCCCGGACTTAGCGGCGAGTGTCAGCTGGGACGCAGTGATCGACGGCGAACTGCTCGTCAGGCCAGATGGCGAAATTGGGAGCTTCAATGATTTACAGCAGCGGCTTGGCAAAAAGAAGCCGTCAGCGGCTTTAATGAAACGCCTACCCGCCCACCTCATCGCCTACGATATTCTGTCTGAAAATGGGGTGAGCTACCGAGGCGAAACGCTCGATACACGCCGCGCGCATCTCTCAACTTTCATCGCAGATCAGGACCCAGAGCAATTTTCCCTCTCAGAGACGCTAGACTGGACGACCGTTGATGATCTGAAAGCCTTGCGCGAAGAGGCGGCGGCGTCGGAAGGGCTCAAAGAGGGCCTCATGATCAAGCGACGCGACTCCCTCTATGTGTCAGGGCGACCCAAACATGCCTGGTATAAATGGAAACGCGATCCGTTCCTGCTGGATGCGGTGCTGATGTACGCGCAGCGCGGCACGGGCAAACGTTCCTCTTTTTATTCCGATTACACATTCGGTCTTTGGAATGAAGAGGGTCAGCTCCTCCCTATCGGGAAAGCCTATTTCGGGTTTACCGATGAGGAACTGAAAGAACTGGATAAGTGGATCCGGGGTCACAAGGTCGCGCGGTTCGGACCGGTGCAGGAAGTCGATAAGGAATTGGTCTTCGAAGTGGCGTTTGACTCCGCCCATCGGTCCACGCGTCACAAATCAGGCTATGCATTGCGTTTCCCGCGCATCAGCCGAATCCGCTGGGATAAGCCCGCCCATCAAGCCGACAAGCTCACCGTGATGGAAACACTGATCGGGAAATAGCTTTTACGCCACCTTGGCGAGGTGAGAGAGCCAAAGATCAGGCGCTTCATAGGCCACCAGATGGCCTGCATTCGGCACACGCTGAACGGAGGCGTCTGAAAGCGTTTGCGCGAAGGCTTCAACCGCAGCCGACGGGAAGGCAGTTTCCTCCTCACCGACGAAAAACTGAACCGGACAATTCAGGCTTTCCGTGAGGTTGTGCCAATCAGACCCAAACAGATTCAGTTCCTCAATAAACCCGTCATAGCCCTGACTATGCGTGTCCTCATAAGCTTCGCGGAAGCAATCAATCGTTTCGGCCTGACGGGTAAAGATAAGATCGGCTTGGCTATCCTTCAGATAGTGACGAATAAATTCCACATCATAGCCCGCATCCACACGGGTCAGAAAGGCATGCGCAATGAGGCGGCCCACACGCGGTACTTCGCGCGTCAGCAGAGACCGAAGCTTTTGGGCACGACCAATATGGCGGAGATGCGGGCCTCTCACCGTGGGAAG
>JBCBGR010000179.1:0-5511 GCA_038526555.1 Pseudomonadota bacterium | reverse complement strand
AGCTGTATAGAAGCCGGAAATCTGTCGCGAGCTATCTTCGAGAAGGCGGAAGACCATAACGACGCCGCTATTGACGCGGTAAAAGCCTTCAAAAGTATCGCCCTGATGGTAAATCGCACCGCATTTCGGGATAACTCGACTGCGTAAGCGACACAGCTCATTGATAGATTGTGTTGGAAGATGACGATCGATCGTCTGCATAATGGTCCCCTTGTGGGACCTTAACTACGAATACGGCGGCCTCGTTTCTATTCGGATGACTACGTAGGTAGTTTTACGGAGGCTTTTTCAGCCAGGTCCAGGATACGCATCGGATCGATGGGCGGCGCAAGCACATGAACGTCCTGACGTCCAAAACTGTCGCTCTCCACGAGCGGCGACATGTTCGCCGCTAGAAGAATAATCGTGCGACCCGATGGCGTTTGCATCAGACTATTGAGTGTCCGGTAGGAGGCTGGTGGATCTCCTTCCAGATCCAGGATCACAATGTCGCCTTGTTGCCCTGCTTCACTGAGCTCTTGTTGCGGCGTGAGCGAAATATCATAGCCATGGGCAGATAGAAACGCGCTGAGCGAGTCTGTGATCGCAGGATCGGACGCGAGAATGGAAACTGTCTGAGCCATAGCATTTCTACGCAGTGAGACATGATAATGAAGGAGACAAATTGAGAGAACTTGACGCCCATCAATTTAATTGAGATTCGTTCCTAACTGGGCGCGACATCCATCATTAAACGCACAAGATCTGACAGAGACCGAATATCCAGTTTGGACAGAATGTTCGCCCGATGCGTCTCCACAGTGCGAACGCTAATATCCAAGGCGCGCGCAACACCTTTATTCGGTTCGCCGGAGACCAGCAGGGAGGCGATCTCTTTTTCTCGCGGCGTCAGGCGTGCAAAATTCCGTTCCGCCTCAAGCCGTGCGTTTTGCGCATCGAGATAGGCTGTGCGCTCCGCCAAAGCGCGTCCAATGGCTGAGAGTAACTCCCCGGCATCGAAGGGTTTTTCCACAAAATCGATCGCGCCAGATTTCAGGGCGGTAACGGCCATTGCCACATCGGCATGACCGCTCATGACGATCACGGGAATATTGCACCCACTCGCGCGAAACTCTTTTAACGTGGTCAGCCCGTCGCGACCCGGCATGCGAACGTCCATGAGGATGCAATCGCCATGAGAGTGTCCGGCCTGAAGGAATGCATCGCCAGAGACGAAGGTCTGAATAGAAAAGCCATGCGCTTCCAAGAGGATGCTCAATGAGTCGCGAACGGCATCATCGTCATCAATAATTATGATGGTCCTCAGCCCCGACAAAATGACTAATCTTTCGTCGGAAGATCAAAAGAGAAGACCGTACCGCGTGGCAGGTTTTCCCGAATACTCAGCTGCGTCCCATGCGCTTGAAGAATAGAGTTTGAAATCGACAAACCGACTCCCATTCCGTCCGGCTTTTCAGACATGAAAGGGGTGAATAGAGTTTCGATATTATCTGCCACCAATCCCTTCCCCGTATCCGCTACATGAACACGCACAGCATCTGATTGCCCGCTATCCAACATAATCGTCAACCGGGCGGGGTCGATTCCGTCCATCGCTTCAGACCCATTCCGAATGAGATTAACGAACACCTGCTGGATCTGAATGCCATCGCAATAGACTTCTGGAAGTGCATCTTCCGCTTCAATCTCAAAGTTGATCGATGTGTTCCGAAAACTCGGACGGACAAGCGCCAACGCGTCGCGGGCGAGTTGTTCAATGTCATGGTAGCCTTTGCAAGTTTTACCCTGCTCCACAAAACCGCGCATACGCGATAGCATATCCGCCGCACGGCGGGCCTGTTCAGTCGCGCGTTCCATGAGCTGTACAAGCTTGTCTTTCGGGACATCAGCCTGAGTCTGGACCACCGTTGTTCCAGCTGAGAGATAATTTGTCAGCGCTGTGAGAGGTTGATTGAGTTCATGGGCGATTACTGTTCCGAGCTGGTTCATGGATGCCAATCGTGACATATGAATGTGGGACTCACGTAAATCATCAAGCCGTTGGCGCTGTGCGACCTCTTCCGTCAAGTCATGGATGACACCGACATAACCCTCCAAATCTCCCTCTTGGAACTCACCCACAGAGAGGTGCATTGGAAAAACATCACCAGATTTGCGGCGGCCTTCGACCTCCCGACCGATGCCAATAATCTGCGCATCACCCGTACGCTGATAGTGGTGCAGATAGCTGCTATGCTCAGAGCGGTAAGGCTCTGGCATCAGCAATTCGACAGGCTGCCCCAAGGCTTCCTCAGCTGAATAGCCAAAAATCGTTTCGCAAGCCGGATTGAAGAGCTTAATATGACCATTTCGATCGATGACGATCAAGCCATCGACCATTGTCGAAACGACAGCATCTAATGCAGAAGATTGTGCCATGTCTGCCATTCATCCACATTGGCGAATTTAAATGAGATTCGCTAGGCGGCAATTTTTTCCAACGGTAATTGGTAGTACGCCCAGCACTCTTTCAAGGCCGATACGAGATCTTCGATCATCGTTCCTGTGTGGAAGGGCGATGGTGTAAAGCGAAGGCGCTCAGTCCCCTTTGGCACTGTCGGATAGTTGATCGGCTGCGCGTAAAGACCATACTCTGTTAGCAGTCGGTCGCTGATGGCTTTGCAGATCACAGGGTCGCTGACCATGACAGGAACAATGTGCGTGGGGCCGTCTAGGAAGGGGATACCGGAGGACCTTAGCTTAGACTTCAAGCTTTCCGCTTGGGTTTTATGGGCAGCGCGAACATCTGACTTCACGCGTAAATAACGCACGCTGCGCAAAGCGCCTGCGGCTGTCGACGGCGGAATTGAAGTGGTGAAAATAAAGCCAGATGCCAGTGAGCGAATGGCATCAATGATGACATTATCCGCTGCAATGTACCCCCCGATCATGCCGTAAGCTTTTGCGAGAGTGCCTTGGATAATATCTATGCGATCTTGTAAGCCCAGTTCGGCAATCACGCCCGCCCCTTCCGGACCATACATGCCGACGGCATGCACTTCATCGCAGTAAGTGAGCGCACCAAATTCGTCGGCCAGATCGCAAATCGCCTCAATCGGCGCGATGTCGGCGTCCATGCTGTAAACGGACTCAAAGGCGATCAGTTTGGGCGCGTCCGCAGGCACTTGGCTTAGAAGCTCGCGCAAGTGCACGACATCATTATGGCGGAAGATGTGTTTCTCGCAGCGCGCATTGCGAATGCCTTCAATCATGCTGGCATGGTTTTTATCGTCAGAGAAAATATGCAGGCCCGGCATGATCTTGCTCATGACAGACAGCGCTGCTTCATTGGCCACATAGCCAGACGTCATCACCAGTGCGCGCTCTTTGAGGTGTAAGGACGCCAGCTCTTTTTCCAGGCCGACATGATAATGGGTTGTCCCGGAAATGTTGCGGGTGCCGCCGGAGCCTGTCCCGGCTTGGTTGACCGCTTGCTGAACAGCTTCAATCACACACGGGTTCTGACCTTGCCCCAGATAGTCATTGGAACACCAGACTATGATTTCACGCTCAGACGTCTCAGACTCATGCCAGGTCGCATAAGGGAAATTCCCGCGCTGACGGCGAATATCCCGAAAGATGCGATATCGGCCCTCAGATTGCACCGAGGCGACAGCCGCTTGGAATTTCGCTTTATAGTCGACTGTCATATTGATCCTCTGAACGTGTCGGGTTCAGAGGACTAAGCGGGTTTTGAGCCAGGGAAACTTGCTTCGCGTCAAAATTTTCGCCAAACGTAGTCTGCAGGGTCTAAACGAGCAAAACCCTATTCATTTTGCTTATGGTTTCATCCGTCGTCATTTCGTGGCTGAATTAAACCCGTTTCCAACCCATCTGCAAAGCAGCCTTCCTGTAAAATGACTAGATCAACTGATCTACTTACTCAAAGGTAGACCGTCATATTTGACGCTACGGTTCGCTCTGCGTGAAGACCAGCACGCAAACGCGCGTAACTTGTGATAGTCAACTTCAACATTTATAACGCTAAATGCCGCAATATTCTTCGAAATCACATTAGTACCGTAAGATACTCGTTGCGCCGGCTTCACGGCAACACCAATTGCAGCAGCAATATCGGGTTTAACTTTATCTTTTGGGTGTAAGTCGGGAGAGAAATCACTGCCACAAACGAATACCTTTGACGGCGGCAAATTTTTCACCACATTTGTTATATTCTTATGCTTTCCGGCTACGTTACAAACCAGCACCATACAACTTGCAAGCAAGGATAGCTCTCGCGCCGCATAAAGAAGCTGCGGACTTCTGTTGAAACTTGGAATTAAAACATAATCAATCCGATGGGGGCCTGACGTGCGATTATGATTAACAACAGCAGTCACTTGATTTAAATCTAACGCATCCGAACAGACCAAGACAGCAATATTACCGAACTTTTTTCGATAAATTTGAAGTTTATTTCCCACCGGCACGTTGATTTGTTCTCCCGCACGTCTTGCAGGGAACCTTTTGGGAAGAAACACAAGCGGATCTATTGTGTCTGTTTTGATTGAGCTATAGGCATCGCTCAGATAATGTGTGACGCTACGCTTTTCTAAATTCTTTTCGCGCATACCTGTTGGAAGCAAGACGCCATTATGATAGAACGTTTTTCTGCAGTGATAAGACCCTAAGAAAACAAAACAATCTGAAAGGCTTCCATTTAGAGACAGGCCTGCCTCAAACTCCTCACGTATTGCGTCATTCATTCTCTTATGAACATCAGGATTTTGATCCTGACTAATCGCCTGAAAAATGACCGACTGCGGAAATGCAAACTCCGGAAACAATATTATATCAGAGTGATGATTATTAAGAACAGTTTTTAACTCAAACTTTCGTCGACTAAACCAGCCCATTGGGTCGTAGGAGGGCGATGGACCAAGTATACAATGTCCACTCGCGCTTGGTTCTAGATATAGTTCCTTACGTTCTTTTGGATAGTCTTTATATTTACCAAAAGAAATCGGAAGATGGGGAGACACTAGCGTAAAATTGAATTTATCCCCTTTTTTAGGAGGTGTAAAATCGTCTTCGCAATCAACCGTTTCAAGATCGAAAATATACCTTGTGCGAAGTGTCATCTCCTGGATAGCACGCGATCGAATTTTTCTAATTCGAGAGACCCCGTCGATTTCGCTTGTACTTGGCCACCTGTCTTGCTCAATTTTCATTTAAACCTCCTTCCTCTTCTCGAGGAATAACGAAATCTGCAAGTGTTGCTGAAGTCCGCATTGTGGCCTCCTTGATTGCAGTAGCCTGACAACAGTTTGAGACCTGGTTTTCTTCGCCATCACAATCGTCATTTTTATTCGCTTGATTAGAAGACGAATTTTTAAGCTTAGATTTCTGTGGTTTAGGAGGTTCAGCTAATCCTGCAAAAAAGTCGGTCCCGTCGATATTGGCGTATAAGAAAAGTGCAGTGTCACCAAGAGAGGTCCGCACAGGAATGTAGTCAATTTTGTGGGTTTTAAT
>JBCBGR010000178.1:0-5511 GCA_038526555.1 Pseudomonadota bacterium | reverse complement strand
GAACAAATCAAACGACGGCGCGGAGACGTTTCTGCGTTTTGCGCGTTGGATAGACCCCGATTTTGATCGCTCCGCTGTTTGGCTCGCTGGGCTGTTAGAACAAGTTCACATGGACATGAGTCCGGTGACGCGCGCAGAAGTTGCCTCTCTTTACGAGACGGTGGAGCGCGAAAGCTATTATTATGTCAGCGCGCAAATGGGTCTCGCCAATTTACTATTCGATCAAGAACGAGATGAGGAGGCTCTGGCGATCCTCGAGACGCTTGCCGAGAGTGACCCATCCTATTTTACCCAGGAGGCTCTCGGTCGGGCGCGTTTCTTCCGGGAAAAGTGGGCCGAGGCGTTGCCGTTTTATACGTCATTGGTCGACAGCCTGACCGAAGAGGAACTGCGCGCGAACCCGGAACCGCTGCGGCTACGCGGTATTATTTTTGAACGACTGGACCGCTGGCCCGAAGCCGAAGCCGATTTTCAACGCGTCTTGGAATATCGACCCAATGATGCGGATACGCTCAACTATCTGGGCTATACATGGGTGGATCGGGGTGAAAACCTCATTGAAGCGCTGGATATGATCCGGAAAGCTGTTGCGCTGGAGCCTAACTCTGGCGCGATTACGGATAGTCTCGGATGGGCCTATTACAAGCTGGGCCGCTACGAAGAAGCCAAAGTTGAGCTTGAAAAAGCCGTCGTTATGTCCCCTTATTCAGCGACTATTATTGATCATCTCGGCGATGTCTACTGGCGCGTGGGTCGTAAACGCGAAGCGACCTATCAATGGAAGCGCGCGCTGGAATATGACCCGACTGAGGACGAGATCATCTCTATTCAAGCTAAACTTGATGCAGGTCCGAACGCGGTTCCAGCATCCTGACAGCTTATGCTTTGCCGGGCTAAGATCAATCTAACGCTGCATGTTGGCGCGCCTCTGACGGAGGGCCGTTGGTCTGGCTATCATCCGTTGGAAAGCCTTGTTGTTTTCGCAGATGTTGGCGATACGCTTGTGATTGAACTAAACCATGAAGCGCATAAATTGCAGATTGAGGGTCCTTTCTCTGAGGGTTTGACCGCTGATCGGGACAATCTCATCCTGAAAGCTCTTGAAGCCTGCGACGCTCCGCAAACCTCAGTCACGCTGACGAAAAACCTGCCTGTTTCGGCTGGACTGGGTGGCGGATCTGCGAATGCCGCAGGGATCTTAAGGCGGTTCGGTAACGGCGATATGGATGCCTCTATATTGGGTGCAGATGTCCCCGCTTGTTACCATTCGAAAACCGCGATGATGGAGGGAATTGGAGAGCAAGTGAACCCTCTCGCGGGATTGGGTCGAATACCTGCTATACTTGTCAATCCGGGGCGACCTGTTTCGACCGGGGCCATATTTAAGGCATATGATTTGACGATACCTATGGCAGAACCAGAAAAAACGGCTCGGTCGGGCAGTCTCTTAGACCGGGCTTTATCGGGGCAAAATAACTTGCAGGGGATCGCCATTCAAATTGAGCCAGCCATTCAAGATGTCTTGGATGCCCTTCAAGCGCAGGCAGGCTGCCAACTCGCGCGCATGAGTGGCTCCGGCGCGACTTGTTTTGGTTTGTTTGAGACCATCGAGCAGGCTGAAGCCGCGGCCAAACACGTGTCGCAAAACGGATGGTGGTCTGTCCCGACTTGGCTTGGGGATCAGGTTTAGGCCTCATGTCGGTAAGTTGGATCATAGCCTTTGAGATCGGCGCCATTGCGTTTGCCGTGTCACTCGCGGTCACTGGCTTTTCACGCTTGGGCGGCTTGGGTGATATCCCGGATCATCGGTCTAGTCATAAGCATATAACGCCAACAGCGGGCGGCATTGGCATTATGGCGGGGATTGGGGCCGCGCTCGCTGTTGCCACTCTTTTTCATGCGAATATATTCTTCGAGCGACCGGGCAGCGTAGAACGGCTGGCAACTTTCCTGTCGCTGGTTTTCGCCATGTCATTTCTTGGACTGGTCGATGACCGTTTTGTGCTGGCGTCAAAGATCAAATTCCCCATCATGTTATTATTGTCAGCCTTTGCCTGTTCGGTCATAGGCCCTGTGATGACGCTGCCCTTTGGGCCGGGGTTTATTGAACTCCCACTCTGGGTCGGTCTGGCTGGGTCGATCCTGTGGGTCTTCACAGTGATCAATACCGTCAATTTTTCAGACGGCATAAACGGTATGTTTGCGACAACGCTGGGGATCGCCAGTGCGGGCCTGTGCGCGCTGGCTTTACTGGTTGACGCACCAATTACAGCGCTATTGTCCGGTGTTCTAACGGCGTCTTTGATGGGCTTTTTGCCCTATAATTTCCGCCGGACTGCCGCGATCTTCTCAGGCGACTGTGGGTCGCTTGGGGCATCGTTCATCTATGCAGGAGCCGTTCTGTTTCTCATCTATGAGCAGCCCAACATGAACCTTGTTTATGCGGGTCCTTTGCTGATCTTGCCAATTCTAGCTGATATCCTGATCACACTCGTCCGAAAGCCGGGCCTGGGCATCGGCTTTCTTGCACCGCATAACAAGCACATGTTCCAACGCTGGGCGCGCTATTGGAGACGGCACCGTCCAGTCACGCTCATCTATGGGTTGGCGACGGCAGGTATGGTTTTTTGGGTGCTGCGCAGCTTTCAGAAGGGCTCGCTGGGGGCCACGTCGGATGTTGCCTTATTCTCAGTCTTGTTTATCGGCCTCTACGTGGCCTTGTCGCGCTGGCTGCCAGATTAAGACGCGCGAGAGACGACGTAAGCGGCGAGATCTTGCAGGCAGTCTCTCAATGAAGACGGCTCGAACACCCTCAGCGCTTCAATCGCTTCGACGGAAAAACGCCGGGCCATTTGAACGGTTTCGTCCAACGCATCTGTCCGCTTTAGGATAGAGAGCGCGCGTTGTAGGTCGAGATCGTCCTGATCCCGGTCGACAATGACTTTTCGCCAGAATTCGATTTCTGCGTCGTCCGCTTTTGCGAGCGCGCGGATGACGGGGAGGGTCATCTTGCCCTCGCGGAAATCATCACCCACAGACTTGCCAAGCGCGCTTTGCTGCCCACCATAATCTAGCGCATCATCAATCAGCTGAAAGGCGAGACCGAGTTTCATGCCGTAGGTCCGGAGCGCCTCACGCTCAGCATCAGATTTATCTGCAATCACCGCAGAAACTTCCGTCGCCGCAGCAAACAGCGCTGCCGTTTTCGCCTCAATCACAGACATATAGTCCGCTTCCGTCATTGCAATATTGCGCAGGCTTGCGAGCTGATGAACTTCACCTTCGGCAATGACTGATGATGCGTTGGAGAGTATGCCCAAAGCCACCATGGAGTTGGTTTCAACCATCAGGTTAAACGCGCGGGCAAACAAGAAATCCCCGACAAGGATCGACGCGCTATTGCCCCAGATGAGGTTCGCTGGTTTTTTACCGCGTCTGAGATCTGACTCATCGACCACATCATCATGCAACAGGGTCGCGGAATGGATGAACTCAACAGCGGCCGCGAGCTTATGATGGCTGTCGCCTTGATAACCGCACAATGCCGACGTAGCGACAGTCAGGAGTGGCCGAAGACGTTTTCCGCCCGCACTCACAAGGTGCTGCGCCAAGTCCGGAATCATTCCGACAGGCGAGTGCATCCGCTCCAGAATGATAGCGTCGACCTTGGCCATATCTTCTGAACAGAGCGACCATAGCGTCTGCGCAGGAGAAAGCGCGTCATCGCGCTGAATTTGTTGCGGTGCGTTCAACGATGTTTCCTTACCTACGACACTTAGTTAAGTGTGTCGGACCAGACGAACAAGTCATAATGACGTGTTCTTCTCAGAACTTGCATTATTGTCGCAGACGCAAGACATCATAAGCTATGATTGCCCTCATCGTTACAACAGATCCCGCCACACTCTCCTTCGCGGAAGCCATTCTGAAAGACGCGGACATTGATTGCTTCGTCATGGATCAGAATATGAGTGTGCTCGAACCCGGAATCATGATTCCAAAGCGTTTGATGGTGCTCAGAGATGATGAAAGCGAGGCGCGCGATGTGCTGAAGGCAGCAGGTTTGGAACAAGAACTCGAACGCTGACTGCGTCCAGAGGGGTCCTAAGCGCCGCTGACGCTTGAACTTTCAGCCTATCAGCGTAAAGCCGCCGCCATGACGGGCCAAACCGCCAAACCGAAATCTTTTCAAGCGCTGATCCTGGCGCTGCAGACCTACTGGTCCGAGCAGGGCTGCGCGATTTTGCAGCCTTTCGACACCGAAGTGGGGGCAGGGACGCTGCACCCTGCGACCGTGCTGCGGTCGCTTGGGCCGAAACCTTGGAACGTCGCCTATGTGCAGCCGTCGCGTCGTCCAGCGGATGGCCGTTATGGCGAGAACCCCAACCGGTTGCAGCATTACTACCAGTTCCAAGTCATCATGAAGCCGAATCCGGTGAATTTGCAGGAGCTATATCTCGGCAGCCTCGATGCGATCGGGATTGACCGGAGCCTGCACGATATCCGCTTTGTCGAGGATGACTGGGAAAACCCGACTGTGGGGGCGTGGGGTCTCGGCTGGGAAGTCTGGTGCGACGGCATGGAAGTCAGTCAGTATACCTATTTCCAGCAGGTGGGTGGTCTGGATGTGGATCTCGTTTCCGGCGAGCTGACTTACGGTCTCGAACGCCTCGCCATGTACGTCTTCGGCGTCGATAATGTCTACGATTTGCCGTTTAACGCGCCCGACACGCCGCAAAGTCTGACCTATGGTGATGTGTTCCATCAAAATGAGGTCGAGCAGAGCGCCTATAATTTCGAACATGCGCACACAGAAAATGTGTTGGAGCGGTTCCGCATGGCGGAGGCCGAGTGCCAGGCGCTGCTGAACCTTGAAAAGCCGCTGCCGCTGCCAGCCTATGAGCATGCGCTGAAAGCCTCCCACTTGTTTAATATTCTGGATGCGCGGGGCGTTGTCTCGCCGACCCAACGACAGGAATACATCAAGCGCGTCCGTGACCTCGCCAAAGGTTGTGCTGAGAAATGGGTGGCTGGCGAGCGGGAGCGCGCAGCATGAGGGCGCTTCTCCTGATCAGCGCAGCAAGCCTGCTCTCCGCCTGTAATCCGCCCACGAATGATGCGCCGGCGGCGTTTGAGACGATTGCGCTCGACGTCATTGATGATCCGGCCTGCGTCTTCACCCCGGCTGGCGGTGACGGTGTGGCCTTTGCTACCTATCAGGATAATCCAGATTTTATGGGTGTTGCGCGGTTTGGCGGAGAAACGATCAAGCTCGCCCCGCGCCAAATCCCGGCCTTTGATGGCAACAGTTTCGATGTGACCTATGATGTGGTCGATTATTTGAAATGGCAAATCCGTGTGACCAGCGATGATGGTGTGGGCAATATGCGCCTCATCCGGGATGATCAGCCGACGGACGTCACCCTTGATATTATGGGGAGCCGCACCTGCATCCGTGCCGGAATTTCTTCCGAGAAGATTTCAAAAAGAAGCTCGGCCATCAGGGGCAGC
>JBCBGR010000177.1:0-5514 GCA_038526555.1 Pseudomonadota bacterium | reverse complement strand
CAGACTCTCAAGCTAGACCCCACCAGGGAGTTCGCTCGGAAAAAAAGTGGCGGAGACGCAGGGATTCGAACCCTCGATGGGCTTTTGACCCATACTCCCTAAGCAGGGGAGCGCCTTCGACCACTCGGCCACGTCTCCGTCGCCGCGTCTAACGATGTGAATTGCCCCCGGCAAGCCCTCATCACGGCTTCATCCACGCCAATTGCAGACGATTTTTTAGGCCCTGTGCAGTTTTTCCATCCGCGTTTACCGGATGTTTGCGCCCGTCCTGTATCGGTTCTGCAACAAAATTGGTGGAATGAATGTCAGCGATACAGAATTCAGCACGCGCGCGCCGTGAGGATGAGCGACGCATTGCCAGACCTGGTGATGGAAACAAGGCTCCGGCCGTGGACCGTCGTCGTCAACGGCTGAGCATTGATGATCTCGCGGTCCCCTCGTCCCAGACGAACATGAATGCGGTTCGGTTTGGATTGGAACTGATCGACGCAACCGTCATCAGCGCTGTGATCGCTGTGTTTGTCTGGAGTCATTATGTCGGCGCGAATGCGCAAACCGTCCTCGCGCCGATCTCTGCAGCGTTTTTAGGGGCGGGTACCTTTATCTTCATGATGGTATTCGCCAAAGCCTACCGGTTTCGTCCTACCGAGACGACACGTGGGCATCTGAAAACGGTCTTGGTCGCATCCCTTGCCGCGATTGGGGTCTGGTTATGTACGGCGCTTATTCTCCGTCCTGAGACATTCTTGCCGGACGCCCTCGCCCGCGCTGGCATCGCGGCGAGTGCCGCGCTCCTCACGCTTCATTATGGTTATTCGCGCCTATTGCAGCGCTTGCACCTGAAAGGGCGCTTGGCGCCGACAGTGGTCATGCTCGGCGCAACTGAGAGCGCACGGCGTATCATTGAAGAAAATGCACGAACGAAAGAGCTCAATATCGTCGCTATCTTTGACGAACGGTTGGCACGTGCGCCTATGGATATTCACGGTGTTCCGGTTGTGGGCCGCATTGGCGACCTGCTGCAGTGGGAAGGCCTTCCTTATGTGAACCGCATTGTCGTGACGCTTCCGCAGATCGCCGCGGAGCGCAAAAGAGACTTTGTCGAGAAAGTCCGCCTGCTGCCCAACCGCATCGCTTATGTCTCAGATGCGTTCGAAAATCTCGATCACGTGAAGCAGCGGCTCTCTGAAATCGCCGAGATTTCGCTGAACGACATTACGGGCAATCCGAAGTCTGGCAGCCACACAGCGGTCAAGCGACTGACCGATATTGTCATTGGCTCCATCGCTCTGATTTTGCTTGCTATTCCGCTCGCGATTATTGCGCTGATGATCAAGCTGGATAGTCCCGGCCCGGCCCTGTTCAAGCAGCCGCGCCACGGCTTTAACAACCGGGTCTTTGACGTGCTGAAGTTCCGGACCATGCGCACTGACATGGCCGACTTTAAAGCTGAGCGTCAGACAGAGGCGGATGACCCTCGCATCACCCGGATAGGTCGCTTCATTCGCAAGACATCGATTGATGAACTGCCGCAGCTCTGGAACGTGATCCGCGGTGAAATGAGCCTTGTCGGGCCACGCCCACACGCCGTCGGCATGAAAACGGCAGGTCGCGACAGCATCGAACTGGTCGAAGAGTATGCGCACCGTCATAAGGTTAAACCCGGCATGACGGGCTGGGCACAGATTAATGGCTCGCGTGGACCCTTACACACCGCCGAAGATGTCCAACGCCGCGTCCAGCTGGATGTTGAATATATTGAGCGCTCCAACATCATCTGGGATCTCATGATCATGGCAAAAACGCTTCCAGTGATGCTCGGTGATCGCGAGGCGATCCGGTGACACTCGGGCGGACCCTTATCGCCTATTTGCCAGTCAACCTGGCGAATATTCTGGTCAGCTTCGGGCTAATCGTGGTGCTGACGCGCCTGCTCGGATCCGAGGAGTTTGGGCGCTACGCGATTGCGATGATCACCCTGCAATTCGTGCATATGGGCGCGTTTACCTGGCTGGAAGCGGCCATGGCACGGTTCCAGGCCCGCGCCGAACGCGAAGGCGATGTCGCGAACCATCTGCGAACCCTTTATGTCCTAGGCACAGTCCTCGGTATCGGACTGATCGCCTTATTCCTTGCGATCATTTTTCTATTGCCGCTCAGTCAGGCGCTTAAAACCGTTCTGGCCTTTGCGATTGGTTCCGCGGGTCTTCAGGTCGTCTTTAATCTTGGAATGGAGGCCCATCGCGCGTCTCATCGCATCATCCGGTACAGCCTGACTTACTCGACCCAAACGACCCTCTCTTTTTCCATCGGGATTGCGCTCGTTTTGTTTACGCCTTTGCGCGAAAGCGGACCTTTTTTGGGTATTTCTATCGGTCTCATCTTGGCGATGCTGGTCGACTTACCCTTTATGCTGCGCCGTCAGAAAGGTGGGCAATTCCAAGCGGACCGTGCGAAGCGCTACGCCGCGTATGGTTTGCCGCTCTGTGTCAGCCTGCTGCTCGGCTACATGCTCAACACATCCGATGTTTACGTCATCGCCGCCATCATGGGTGAAGCCTCCGCAGGCCAATATAATGCAGGCTATAACCTCGCCAATCGGACGCTGGAGATCATGTTTGTCTGGATCTCTATGGCCATGACGCCCGCTGCGATCACAGCCTTTGAGAAAGATGGGTCAGAAGCCTCGCAGGACGTCATGCGCAGCTACGGGGCGAGCCTCTTATGGCTCGCGATGCCAGCAGCCGTCGGCATTGCCCTCGTCTCGAAAGACGCAGGGTTCATCTTGGGCGAAAGCGTACGCGCGGAAGCGGTCACCGTCATGCCGTTTATTGCGATCGCCGGGCTGATCAACGGCCTGCTGACTTACTACGTCCAGCGTGCCTTCATGCTCTCTGGTCAGACAAAAGTCATTGTCTGGACGATGATCCCGCCCGTTATCATCAATCTGGCGCTCACGATCCTACTCGTGCCGCAATACGGCCTCATGGGGGCGGTTGCTGCAACGATCATTGGCTACGCTATGGCCTTTGTGATTGCCCTTGCCGCAGCGCGGCGATCCTATCCCTTGCCGATCCCCGTGATAGCGACTTTGAAAATCGCCTTCGCCTGCGGAGTTATGGCGCTTTGCGTTCTGGCCTTGCCGCTTCAAGGGTTTGAACCCGGCTTTGTCACACTGATGATCAAGGCTGTCGTGGGCGGTCTCGCCTATGTGGCCACATGCTGGGTCTTTAATGCCGCAGATTGCCGAACGCTCATCTTGACAATGCTGGATCGTTTTCGGACACGCTCAATTGTGGAGGCCGCAGAATGACCCCTCGCCTCTCTATATTGATCCCGTTTTACCGGGATGATCCCTCTATTTTGCTGCGATCACTCGACACGCAGAATGTCGATAAAGACCAAGTAGAAATCTTGGTCATGGATGATGGTACTGGCGATTCTGAGTTGACGGCTGCCGCACAAGCCACCGTCGACGCCATGCGGCTATCCTGTCGCTTAATCATAGCCCCGCAGAATCGGGGACGTTCCGCTACACGCAACGCCTTACAAGACCAAGCGCAAGCCGATTGGATCCTCTTCCTCGACGCTGATATGCGGGTTGATCACGACCATTTCCTGTCTGATTATCTGCAAATCATCGGGAACGATGAGGCTGACATCATTTTTGGCGGCTTCTCTGTTGAGGATCAGGCGTCTTGTCGCGACACAGACCTGCACCGCGTGCTCTCTGGCACATCGGACTGCCTGCCCGCTGCGCATCGCCGCCAAGCGGGCGCGCAGCATGTCGCCTCGTCCAACCTGTGCATTCGCAAGTCCGTCATGACGGCTGAACCGTTCGATCCTGAGTTTAAAGGATGGGGTTGGGAGGATAGCGAATGGGCAGCCCGCGTCTCATCACGCTATCGACTTGTCCATATCGATAATCCCGCGGTTCACCTCGGCCTTGAAACAACGGAGTCGCTTCTCTCTCGCTTCGCCAGTTCCGGTGGGAACTATCGCCGGTTCGTTAACGCGCACCCGGCCCTAGCACAGTCCCTGCCGCTTTATCGGATCGTGCAACGATTGAAGCACATTCCCGGCCATCAGCTGGCCCGCTCACCCCTGCGCATGATGGTGCGCGCACACACAATACCTATGCAGCTTCGCGTCGCGGCGCTCAAACTCTGGCGTGCGTCTCACTATGCTGAGGCGATGAAATGAGCATGGTCGCCTACGCCCCCAAAAGTGACCTTGTGACCAAGGTCCGCCGACGCATGGCGCGCTATGTTGAACGTCGCCCTGTGACTCCCAACCTTGAGCGCGGGATCGTGAGCCTGTCCTTTGACGACTGCCCCTATTCTGTTGTGGAGCACGCCCTTCCGCGCATTGAGGCGCGAGGCTGGAAGGCAACCATCTACGCCTCCATGGGCCTTTGCGGCACAACTAATCATCTGGGTCTGCATATGAGTGAGGCAGACATGGTCGCAGCGCACAAGTCCGGCCACGAAATTGGCGATCATACGTTTAGCCACATTGATGGGTTACAAGCTGGGCCGGACGCAACGCTGGCTGATATTAACAAAAACCGGGAGGAATTCGCGCGCCTTGATCTGCCCAAGGCAGAAACCTTCGCCTATCCCTACGGAGAGGTTACCCCCTCCCTAAAACGTGCACTGTCGTCCGAATTTCGTCTCTCTCGCGGTATTCTCGCACCGAATAATGACACCCTAGACCTAAACTTGGCGGCTTCCGGTCGGCTTTACTCCGACACGATTGAGGAGACCAACACTCTCATCCGCCAAGCCGCAAATCAAAAGCAATGGCTCATCCTGTTCGGGCATGATGTACGCGAGAATCCATCAGAGTACGGGTGTACGCCGGATGAACTGGAGGCCTGGCTGGCGCTCATCGAGACGCTGCCGCTCGATGTGCTCACGGTCAAAGACGCGCTCACACAGGTCACGTCATGAGCGCTCTGATCACGATCGTTATTCCGACCTATAAACGTCCGGATAGTCTGGAACGGCTACTCCTCAGCATTTTTGAGGATATTGGGCAACGACAGGACATCGCCATTGTTGTCGCCGACAATGATGTGACGGAGAGTGCCAGAAAGACAGTCGAACACCTTTCAAAGGACCACAATCAAAGGGTCATCTACACGGTTGAACCCAATCCGGGCGTGTCTAACGCACGCAATGCCGGGATGGCTCATGTGACGTCGCGCTACGTCTTGTTTCTTGATGACGATATGGAGGTCGTCCCACCCTATTTGGATATGGCTCTGCACGCATCGCAACAGCTTGGCAGCGCTCTGACATTCCTTCCCGCGATTGCCGCGCTACCGGAAGGGTCTGAAAACCTCTCACGATGGCTCACTCCCCTCTTTTCACGCATGATGTCGGGTGAAACGCGCCTGATTGATGAGACGTTTGGAACAGGTGGCTGCTTTGTCGACCTAGAAGGGTTACGCCTCCCCGATCCGGTCTTTGATCCGGCTATGAATTCATAGCCGGATCAAAGACCGGATCG